>DQCG01000363.1:7888-10254 GCA_003533825.1 Phycisphaerales bacterium | reverse complement strand
ATGTTCCGCGTGCCCTGGCAGGATGACAAAGGTAACGTTCACGTCAACCGTGGATTACGGTTCGAGTTCAACAGTGCATTAGGCCCATACAAAGGTGGCCTCAGATTCCATCCGACGGTCAATGCGAGCATCCTGAAGTTTCTCGGATTCGAGCAGGTATTCAAGAATTCTCTTACGACCCTGCCGATGGGCGGAGGCAAGGGCGGATCGGATTTCGACCCGAAGGGCAAGAGCGATAATGAAGTGATGCGCTTTTGCCAGAGCTTTATGACCGAGTTGTGCCGCCATATCGGCCCGGATACGGATGTTCCCGCGGGCGATATCGGCGTCGGTGGACGTGAAATTGGTTTCTTGTTCGGGCAGTACAAACGTATCCGAAACGAGTTTACCGGTGTGTTAACCGGCAAAGCCCTGAATTGGGGCGGCTTGCTGATTCGGCCGGAAGCTACCGGGTACGGCTGTGTGTATTTCGCCGAAGAAATGCTAAAGACCCGCGGCGAGAACTTCAAAGGTAAGATCTGTACCGTCTCCGGTTCCGGCAATGTTGCACAATACACTACGGAAAAACTCAACCAGCTCGGCGCAAAGGTTGTCAGCCTTTCCGACTCCGGCGGAACCATTCACGATCCGGACGGCATCGACGATGAGAAACTCGCCTTTGTATTAGATCTTAAGAACGTACGACGCGGGCGCATCAAGGAATATGCCGATAAGTTTGGCGCCAGGTATCTTGAGGGCCAGCGGCCATGGGACATCAAATGCGACTGTGCCTTCCCCAGTGCTACGCAGAACGAAATTAGCGGCGATGATGCGAAAGCCCTGTTTAAGAACGGCTGCACCCTGGTCGCAGAGGGAGCCAATATGCCAAGTACTCCCGGGGCGATTGAGCAGTTCATCGACAAGAAAATCATGTACGGTCCCGGCAAGGCCGCAAATGCCGGCGGTGTCGCCACCTCTGGGCTTGAAATGTCGCAGAACTCGTTGCGACTGTCATGGACGCGCGAAGAAGTGGACGAGCGGCTGCATAATATTATGATTGCCGTTCATAAGCAGGCCTATGAGGCAGCCGAAGAGTACGGAGAGCCGGGCAATCTCGTGATGGGTGCAAATATCGCCGGATTCGTGAAGGTCGCCGACGCAATGCTCGATCAGGGACTCGTTTGATTCAAGCCGGGAATGGTGTAAAACATCGGTGAATTACCTGCTTAAGGCTTAGCTCTTAGCCTGTCGAAGCCGGATAATTTCAATGCTTACGGTTTGATAGTGACAATGACCCTGCGATAGCTGTACAGATTGGGCTCACCGTCGTCTTTTAGCTCAAGAATTATGTGTATTTTTTTTGTCTGATTCACATCGGGAGTTGTAAAACCTGCTTCTTTTGCGTCGCTGTTTCGAATGCTGATTGCACCATCATAGTCGCCAGCTTCATCATAGACGAACCAGTGATAGAAAACCTTGTCTCCATCCGGATCGGACGTCCCGGCAGCGCTTAGTCTGACTGTTTGCCCGGGTTTGACAGTCAGGTTCGCCACGGCCTTGCTTTTGTCATTGTTAAAAGCTGCTATAGGATTGTGGTTGGCAGCTTCGAGTGTTTCCGCCACGCACCAGTCCATTCGTGCGGCGAAGTCGTGCTGATAGGCTTCCCGCCATCTCCAGATTGTTGCCTGGTCCGAGGTGTATTCGATGCCGTTTTCCGCGATGACCGTATCCTGGGCGCCTCGCGCACTTGTCCAGATAGGCCGCGTCTCGGCGTACGTCTGACAGAGAACGTAGCGTCCGCTCCAGCCTCCATAAGAAGGGCTGGTTCGGCTGCCCAGCCCGTTACTAATCAGGCCGATAAACGAAGGTGTGTCGCCTTCCATTATATATTTCAGTCTGGGATAGAGCGCGCCGAGCGGGCCATGGTTTCTGATGATATTCTGCTCAAGCCAGGGATTGTCAACCAACTCGAATTTGTGAAAGGGGCCGTTCTTATACTGGCGGTCGCCGGAAATACCCGTCCACGTGGCCTTGTAGTATTCATGATGGCCAACTTCGCTTGGCGTTACGATGTAGAACAGATTCGGGAACGTGATGCGCATCCAGCGCCCGGAATTATCCTGGTCGGAAATTGTATATACCCGCAGCCTGGAGACGAAGGCATCCAGTTGTTCGGAACTGCGGCTATACTTGACATCCCAAAGCGCCTGAGCCAGGCAGTTAGCGCCGCCCCAGATGCTGATCCAGATGGGACGTTCGTCCGGCCTGTCCACCACCTCGATAATATGGCGCGAACCTTCAGAGCTTTTGCCGGGCCCCACGCCTTCCATACCGAATTCGGGCAGCCCGGCCCTGGTAACGCTCAACAGGTGTTCGGTTGTGGGATA
>DQCG01000363.1:0-7863 GCA_003533825.1 Phycisphaerales bacterium | reverse complement strand
CGCTCGCGTATCTTTTCTGGCCGAACCTTGTCTCTGAGCCAAACCGATGTTGTCGCTATTAAGCCCTCGACGTCGTATTCGTTGGAATAAACCAGGAATCGCACCATCGACTGCTCATCATCCGGCTCGTTTGTGATATCCGTCAGCACAACCACACGCGGCTTGTCAAGCTGTTCGAAAGCAACCTCCTGTTCGGCTAAGCTCTTATGGGATATCATTAAAATAACTATCAAAAAAAGCAAACGTTTCATAGTTCAACTCCAAATATAGATCTTTTGGCTCTGCCTCGGGCGGACCGGATATCTGTATAGGTTAAAACTTTATTAAAATTCGTTCCGGGCGTCAAGGTCTTTGCCGGATAGAGAATGTGTTTGTGCTCGAAGCTGTTGTTCAATAAGATAGAGTGCAATAAACAAATGTGAAGATCGAACAGTTATGAAAAGAATTATATCAGTATCGCGCAGAACCGATATCCCGGCGTTTTACGGCGACTGGTTTATGCGCCGGCTCGAAGATGGTTTTGCCGGTGTAGTAAATCCGTTCGGCGGCCGAAAATATATCGTATTGCTAAAGCCCACGGATGTTGTCTGCTTTGTGTTCTGGTCCAAGAATTTCAATCCCTTTCTTGAGAACCTGAAAGTTATCGACCAGATGGGATACAAATTCTATTTCAACTACACCGTTACCGCTCTGCCGGAGGTTTTTGAAAGCAATGTGGAAAGACAGGCTGCGATTGAAGGCTTAAAGCAGCTCAGCAGAACGTATTCGCCGCGGCATATAAACTGGCGATTCGATCCAATCATCATCTCCAGCCTTTGTGGCCGTGACTTTTACATCAAAGCTTTCGAAGAGCTTGCTTTAGAGTTCGAGGGCCTGGTTGAGCGCTGTTACTTTAGCTTCGTGACAGAATACGGCAAGGTCAAACGCAACTTCGGAGAGCTTGAAAAGACGGCAGGCGTGAAAATTACCAATTGTGGCGAAGATTTCAAAATCGACCTGGCAAACGAATTGTCCGAGACCGCAAGCCGTCACGGCATGCGGATGTTCTCATGCTGCGGCGATTATTTAGTAAACAACCGCATTCAAAAAGGCCATTGCATAGACGGTAGTGTTATTGAGAGCTTATTCTTTCCCGAAGGGCTTGCGTATAAAGAAAAGCCGACAAGGAAAGAGTGCGGCTGCACGGAAAGCTCCGATATCGGCACCTACGACACCTGCCCGCACGGCTGTGTTTACTGCTATGCCAATGTAAACAAGCACAGAGCCTGCAAAGCATTTGAAAGTCACGATAAAGATTCCGCCTTCCTGGGCTACAGTAAATCCAAATCGGACAGGTGGCTCGCTGAAATTCAAAGCGGCATAACAGAAAAAGATTCCGGGCAATTAAAGTTTTGACGATTATAGCATACGAATGATATCGGACATAATTCTACGTACTTCTTGCGATGTTTCTACGAGCGGTGGTCCCGGCAGACAAATTGAGCACTAATTGTTCCATTGCTACTCTTGCTTGTGTCTGACCGGTTTTGATTTTGTAGTCGGTTTCGCCCAAGTGCTGGAGGTATTTGCCGATTTGTTTCAGGCTAATTTGCCGCAGGTGTGCGAAAAAAGCGTTCGTGTTGCCCCATATTCGCAGCCTGTTTTCGATCTCGCGAGGCCGGAGACCTTTGTCGAGCAGGACCTTGGCGTTGAACATTTTACGGATATGATACGCAAAGGCGCCGACGACGGTATACTCAGTTGATTTATCTGCTGCGAACATGCCCCTTAAACGCTCTATCGCCACTCCGGCGTTGCCGGCGATGATTGCATCTATCACGGCAAAGGCACTGAATAAACGATTATGACCGATGAGTGACTCGACGTGATTTTGGGTAATAATTTTCTCTTCGCCTGCGTACAAAGCCAGCTTGTCGATTTCGCTGTACAGGCGCGTTAGCTCATCGCCGGTCAGCTCAATTAAAAGTATTGCCGTAGTCAGGCTTATATTTTTATCGTAAGCGTCCTTTGCATATCTTATTAACCGATCCGGCAGTTCCCTGCGAGTTGGCGGGGCAGCACTAATCAGTTTGCCTGCCTTTGAAAGTTTCTTAGCCAGTTTGGTTCGGGCGTCCCAGGATTTTACGGTCAGTATAAGCCGTCCTGTGGGGCAGGGATTGTCAAAATATTTTTCGAGCAACGGTCGATTCCTGGATATGAAATCTTCCGCACCCTTTATGCGAACGACTCGTTTGTCGGTCAAAAACGGTGCTGTTCGCAATTCATCCAGCACATCTGATGCCGAAGTCGAAGCCGCCTCGGCGTCAAAGAGTCCCGTAGCTCTTTGCGACGGGTCCAAAAGCCCGTCGAGAAGCTCGGCGCACTGAGAGCTGACAAGAGAATCATCTTTGCCGGCAATTACATAAATCAGCTTTTCCGGCGGGCATCCTGTGGAGTGTGAGTCACGATTCACGATTTGCGTCTCTTTTTACTGCTCTTTGTCCTGGTTTTAGATTTTGACTTAGCCTTTGGATTTGACTTCGTCGTCGGATTTGATTGTGGTTTGCGTTTTTCGTTTGATCCGGCTTTCGAATTGCCTGCATCTTCGGACACTATCTTTTCGGCGGCAACGAGCTTGTCGCCGGCTTTGAGCTTAATTAGGCGTACGCCCTGGGTGTTTCTGCCGATTGAGCGGATTTGGTCAAGCCCGGTGCGAATAATCATCCCGTTGGCGGTAATCATCATCAAATCGTCTTTATTCTGGACCGCATTGAGTGCAACAACTTTGCCGTTCCTGGTGGTGGTTTTTATATTTTTCAGACCGACACCGCCGCGGCTTTGCGAACGGTAATTCTCAAGGCCCGTTCGTTTGCCGTAACCGTTTTCACAAACGGTGAACAGGGCGGCTTTTTCCTCGACAATCACCATGCCGACTACGGCGTCACCGGTGCGCAGGTTAATCCCTTTGACGCCTCGTGAGGCACGGCCCATCGAACGTACCTGGTTTTCATCGAAGCGTATCGTCATGCCGTCCCGCGTGCCGAGAATGATATGATCCGCCCCCGTGGTCAATGCAACATCGATTAAATCATCGTTCGGATCCAGATTGATGGCGATGACACCGTTTGCTCTCGGGTTGCCGTAAGCTGACAATCTCGTCTTTTTGATGATGCCATTTCTTGTCGCCATTACCAGTTGCCGCTCCGGTGCGTTTTCGTCCCCTTCATTATTAAAACTGCTGACGTTGATGATCGATGCGATTTGCTGATTTCCCAGCTTCAGAAGGTTGACAACATTTCTGCCCTTGCTCTGCCTGGACATGCTCGGGATGTCATAAACTTTCAGCCAGTAGCACTTGCCGCGATTGGTAAAGATCAGCAGGTAATCGTGTGTGGAGGCGATGAACAGATGCTTTATGAAATCGCCCTCTTTTGTATCCGAGCCGATGATTCCTCTGCCGCCCCTGGCCTGCTTGCGGTACGTATCTATGGGAAGTCGCTTGACATACCCGCTGTGGCTTACCGTAACGATGACTTCCTCCTCGGCGATCAGGTCTTCATCGGCGAACTGTTCGGCGGCAGCGGTGATTTTCGTCCGCCTGGCGTCGCCATACTTTTCCTTTATCTCATAAATGTCTTCCCGGATGATGTCCAGCAGGATTTGATCGCTGGCCAATATCGCCTCATAGCCCTCTATCTGTTCGGTCAGGTCGGCGTACTCTTTGGCGAGCTTTTCCATCTCCAGACCGGTGAGTCTTTGGAGCTGCATTGTCAAAATCGCGTCGGCCTGCGGGCCGGTAAGGAAATGTTTGCCTTTGCTTTTTTCCTTAATAAAATCCTTGGGCAGGATTTTCTTCAATGTCGCAACTTCGGCCAAACGCAAAGGCTTCTTCATTAAATTCAACTTAGCGGTGGGTGTATCCGGCGATTTTTTTATCAAATCGATGATCTCGTCGATGTCACTGACGGCCAGAAGAAGGCCTTCGAGGATATGAGCCCTGTTTCTGCATCTTTTCAGCAGGAATCTGCTTCGCCTGCGGATGACAATTTTGCGATGCTCAATGAAGCAATCGAGCATCTCCCTGATATTGAGAGTTTCGGGCTTGCTATTAACCAGCGCGATATTGGCGATAGCAAAAGTGGTTTGCAGAAGAGTGTAGCGATAAAGCTTATTCAGCGCGATTTCGGCATCGGCGTCTCTTTTCAAATCCACGACAATCCGCAGCCCGTGGCGGTCCGATTCGTCCCTGACGTCGGCTACTTCCGGTAGAGTATTTTTGTGCACGCAATCCGCAATTTTCGAGACAATCGTGGTCTTGACGACCATATACGGTATCTCGGTAATGACAATTCTTTCCCTGCCTCTCTTGGTCGTCTCGACGTCTACTTTGCCTCGAACGGTCAAGTGGCCCCGGCCGGTCGTGTAAGCGTCCATAATCCCTTTTCTGCCGCAGATGATTCCGCCTGTCGGGAAGTCCGGGCCGGGCAGACGCTTGATAATATCTTTAAATCCGCAGTCCGGCTCATCAATTACTAAAAGCAGGGCGTCGCAAATCTCGGCGACATTGTGCGGCGGGATATTGGTGGCCATCCCGACCGCGATTCCCGTCGAGCCGTTAACAAGCAGATTCGGGAACTTCGACGGCAGAACCGTCGGCTCCATCCGGGTCTCATCGTAGTTCGGTATAAAATCGACGGTGTCGTGCTTGATATCCTCCAGCATATCCGTTGCCGGGGCGGCCATTCTTGCCTCGGTATATCTCATCGCCGCCGGCGGATCGGAATCGATACTTCCGAAGTTGCCCTGCGGGTTCACCAGCGGATAACGCATATTCCATTCCTGGCCCAGCCTGACCAGCGTTCCATAGGTTGCCTGGTCGCCGTGAGGGTGGTAGTTGCCGCCGGTATCACCGACGATCTTCGCGCACTTTCGGTGCTTGCTCCGCGGGCCGAGGTTCAAGTCGTTCATTGCTACCAGGATGCGTCTTTGCGATGGTTTCAAACCGTCGCGAACGTCCGGCAGGGCTCGTGAAACGATCACGCTCATCGCGTAGTTGAGGTACGAATTCTTCAGCTCGTCGAGGATACGCATATCCTCGAATTGTTCCTGTGGCTTCTTGATTTCCTTCATCTGTTTTCTGTTATCCTTAAATGTTGAATCTTGAGCAGATAAAATACCCCTAACGCCTCAAAAAGTCAAGAAATACTCGCTATTTTCACGACATAAACCTTAGTTTTTTCCTCGTTGGAAGGATAATATTTGGGCCACATAACTAAAAGTCAGATGGTTCAGACTCAAATGCTCCTGCCGTCAAGGTTTAAGCCGGATTCAATGAACGTCGTTAAAAAAAGCTGACAACTTTTTTAAGCTGTCAGCTATTGACTATATTGGGTGTTTTGTGTCGCGGGCATCCAGGTGTCGAGGGCGCGAGCGCCCTCGAATCGCGGGCTGGAAGCCCGCGACACAATAGATGGCTTCGACACTTGGCCTACTGTACCATCTCAACGCTTTGCCAAAATACTATGGGGAGGCGACAGGCCTCCTCCATGCGTTCATTCACCGTGCGGATCGAGGATGATGCCCTGAAAAGTTACCGGCCAGACCGTACCCGGGGGGCCAGTAAATGTAGTAATGTAGCTCAACATCATCTTCATTCCCTCAAAGTCGCCGCTGATGCCATGGTAGACAGCCGTACCGGTGGAAAACCCTTTCGCGTATGTGCCAGTTAAGTGCCCTTCAAAAGTGCCTTCCAGATCTCCCCAATTCACGTTGATCGTTGCCGCACCGGACTCATCGCCGTTGCCGGTTGCCGGGTCATAGTTTACATTGACCACAGAGCTTCCTGTTCCGTCCAGATCGCCGGAAACGAAGACAAACACCGAAGGGAAACCGCGATAGTGTGCAATCCCTTCGTCGTCTACCCATTCTCGCACTGGCGGGCCGATGACCTGAACAGTTTGTTTGCCCGATATCGGGGTCTTTGTGGCCTTAGCCCAAACAATCCCTGTGATGAGCAGCACGGCGGCAAACAGGACCACGCCGGCCAGAATTTTAGTTCTTGTCTTTTTCATTTGTTTCTCCTTTCACTACTTTGTCATTAAAGGTTTCACGTTTTGCGGCGGACATTCTTGATCATTCACCACCGTTAACGTCGTTGACATCATTCTTGTTTGTCGACAGATGCTCGACGAGGATGATCAGGTCCTGGACATCTACGATGCCGTCGCCTCAGGGCATCGGGCCAATGTCGCACGTGGCTCATCTGTACCTCATTAGTCCGCCATGATGCACAGGTCTGTGACGTCGACAATGTCACCTATTCAACTGCTTCTTCCACCGGCGGAAATTCCTCGAACAGATGCTCAGCGAGCACGATCAGGTCCTGGACATCGACAATGCCGTCACCCCAGGGCATCGGGCCAATGTCGCTCGATGGCTCATCTGTACCCCAGTTGTCCACAATTATGCACATGTCAGCGGCGTCGACGATTCCGTCATCGTTGAGGTCGACGACCGGCTCGATTGGCACCTGCCACCAATTGTAGTCCCAACTCTCCGCCGAATTGTTAGAGCTGATGTAAAGGGTAGAGCCGTCGGCCGAGAATTTGGGATTACAGTCGTCACAATCTGGATAGTTTATGGGTGCCGGAAGCCTTTCTGGCGGTCCGAAGGGCTCGTCTATGCTTTTGCGCGTCGCCATCCATAGGTCTGTCGTGCCCTGGAATCCGCGTTGAAAAAAGAGGATCAGCCCATCGGACGACATGGCTGGGAACAATTCGGGACCATTACTATTGACATTTTCCAGAGGCACCGGGGTGTCCCAGTCGTCATTGATCGTCTCCCGCGTCGTTATCCATAAGTCATAACTTCCAGATCCACCGTCCCGGTCGGAGATGAACAATAGGGTACACCCATCATCCCAGATGAAAGGGCCATAATCGTTGCTCGAAGTGTTCACGGGAGGACCAAGATTCTCCGGTTGTCCCCAGGGATCGGAGGCGGTTGCCCGCGTGGTCACCCATATATCGCATTTGCCGTGCCCGCCGGGCCGGGGCGTCCCGACAAACGAACTGAAGAAAAGGGATAGGCCATCTGCCGAGAGGCTCAGACAACTTTCGTCCGCCGAACTGTTAATATTTGCGAGAGGCACCAGGGCGCCCCAGTCGTCCTCTACCGTTTCCCGCGTCGTCATCCACAGGTTACCTTCACCGTCTCCGTTGGGTAGATCAGAACCGAAGATAAGCGACAGACCGTCGGCTGCGACGACCGGGCTACCATCCATATACGGACTGTTAAGGTTCGGCCAAAGGGTAGTGGGAGTGCCGAAAGTGAAATCCGCCTTTGCATTCCCGCCGCCAAGCAAAATAGCAGCGAACCCAACTAACACCAATCCAATTTTGAAACGATCCAGGAATTTCATTTATTTTACCTCCAAATAAAATGTTATGGTTCTCTATATATAAAAACAGGAAAAATCTCTGATCTTGCGCAAAATCCTGACCTTTTTTGCATTTTTTTCATACCATCTAAGCAATTCCGGCAATACCAGATGCCGATTCGACAGTAAATACTTGACAAATAAGCGTTTATTACTTATTCTAAACTCTACAATGTTTCCCTGATTTGGTGTTAAGAATCCTCATTTAGCATCGAAGGTTAGTGGCTATTTGGGATATTCTGAACAGAAAAAGAGATAGCTGAAGGGAAAACAATTCATGAGGCACGACGATTATACAAATGTGGGCGGTACAGGAGAGGCATTCCTGACCACGCATTGGTCTATCATTGAAGATGTAAGTTCAGGAGATGAAGATAAGAACCGGGCTTTGATTGGTTTACTGCTCAACAGGTACTGGAAACCTGTTTACTGCTATCTATATAATA
>DQCG01000648.1 GCA_003533825.1 Phycisphaerales bacterium | reverse complement strand
CAACGTGAGGGCTGCTTCATAAAGTGTATCCTCCACGACACCGGCGACTTGTTTGTCGCTGCTATAATCTTCAAATATTTGACCACAACTGAGCGTTAGGTCCCTTGAAGTGTGCCATCCAGGGTGCTTCGGTTTCCCAGTTGGGCAACAGCGCTGTCAGGCTGAAGTTTTTTGCCCATCGTAAACGCCACAATTCTTTGAGCCAGATTTTTCTGGCCGAATAGTCCAGAAAGATACCGTTAATACCCTGACCGTGCCGGTTGATGCAGAACCTGTTCATGGAATTCGTGTGGCCGTCGAACCGCTCACCGTCATAACTGGGAGGGACATCGTCGTTTTCCGGCCCGCCACACCAGAACCAGCAATCCAGAAAAAGGGGAATGGAAGCGTTATTTTTTACGTTGACCGTACCCCAGTAGTACCTGGCGGCCTGGCCGTAAAGCGGATCGTCAGCGGCCACATAAACCCAGTGGTTGATCCCATAGCTGCCCCACGTACCAGCGGGTTCGTACGCACCGTCCGGCCGCGAGCCGGTCACGCCGATCTTGCCCCAGGACGTGAATGCATCGCCGCCTACGCCAAGTGTGCCGGTGCCCCCGGGCGGATAGATCGGATTTTTGATCTTTGTCGCCATTGGACAGCAGCGTATCTTGGCATCGCGGTAGTAGTAGTCGTACAACACATTGATCCATCGCCCTGTACCGCTTGTGCGCTTGGGGAAGAAACCGTTGTTGTCGTCCGTGTACATCGCAAAGATGGTCCCCCACTGTCTGAGATTTGACTGGCAGATCACCGTTTTTGCCTGTTTCTTCACTCGTTGCAGAGCCGGCATCAAAATCGCCAACAGTAACGCGATAATCGCAATGACCACGAGAAGCTCGATTAATGTAAATCCGTCTCTTTTACGCATTATTTTGCCTTTCCTCTGGGTAGGCCGGGATTTCCCTTTTGAATTCATAAGCGCGGCTCCTGTACACCTGAAGTCTGATAATATCATAATCTCATTGAGATTGCAATAATTTTCCGGCAGCCCCAGCGAGTCTTCTCGAAAAAACTCCAGATAATCCGAGCACTTACGTCAAGAAGCCGCTTTTTCCTGCTATTGTAGCACACCGCGGGCTTTGACCTCTATCGCAGAATTGGCTCCGATCTATTCGGGCCATCCGGGCTTGACGAGACATTGTTTAGCGGATACCTTTAAACGAGTATGATAGTCGGCGTAATGACAGCACATTTATCTTTGATTGGTATCACGAGCCTCAAGGGCAAGCGGAGCATCGTCAAGAGCCTGATCGGCCGGCTCAAGAGCAGATTCAATATCTCGATCTCGGAGGTTGACCATCAGGACAGCAAGAACATCGCCGTTGTTGGTATTTCAATTGTCAGCAACGATTCGGCCTTCATTGGCCGGCAGTTCGATTCGATTCTCGATTTTATGCGTAAAGACGGCCGGTTCTTTCTCGGCCAGGTGCAGCGCGAAACCTTCTAACGAACCGTGCTGAGTACAGCGTTCAGCGTTCCAGGACACAGAACGCAGTACACAGTACGAAGAACGAGTTTACAGAATCCTGTCGACGACAAACCTGGCACCGAGAAATATATCCAGTCCCATAGTCGCACAGAGCAAACCAACCTTCAGTAGATGTATCTGCAATTTCGCGCGAGTCATAAAGAAGAAAATCGCAATCGTAATTGCGCCGAGTATGTACATTTTGGCCTCTTCGGTCAAAAGCCTTGCGTATCCCGAGCCCAGCCCTGCGAAGGTCTGGAAGTACTTTGTCGCCAGCAGCAATGTCACTATAGCGGCAGCGCCCATAACTATAGCGGTAAATAAAATCCACTTCCGGTCTGCAAAGCCGGCGGAAATCAGCCCCTGCATCCCCGCGCCGATAAGTACCGCCCAGCACAGGACACTGACGGCAAGCCAGATAACCGGGCTTATTTCCAGGAAAGAATCGCAGAAGGCAAATACCGTAGCGACGGCAAAAATCGCCACAATGCCTAAACGCCTAACAGCCAGCCCTTTGAGAAATCTTCCCCTCTGCAGAACGCCCCCCTTTCGCAAGCCTTCCAGCGGCACCAGGAGCATGGATAAGCCCATAACCAGTGGCGCGACCGGAATATGATAAAAGCCGGCTAAAGTCATGTTGCGTTTAGCGGCAACCAGCGGGGCCAGCAGGCCGGCCGTCTCGGCGCCGCGGAGTTTGAGATTGATAGGAATCGGGTATAAGCCGAAGCGAGCGGCCAGTTGGAAAAACAGCACAATCGCCAAAAAAGGCAGAAGCGATAACGGCACACGCAGCAGCTTGAATTTGCCTTGCGGACCAAACACCGCCGGGCAGAACAGCCACGGGATAACCGCGACTAAGAAACCCGCCGTAGGATGAAATTTAGCCAAACCGAGTATAAATGGCCCGAAGCCGTAAACGGCCCCGGCGAAAAAAGACTCTACAAACCCGGCCACCCAGCGCCGGCTGAGCACATAACAACCAAGAGAGGCAAAACAGACATTCGCGACGAACAAATCCTGAATTCGCAGGGAAGTGAAACCTCTGAAATACGGCCGATATAAATAAACAGCAAAGGCCGTATATACTACCGCGGCTAAGGCAAACCTCGTGTACTTCGTATTCATTTCAGAACTACTCTACCGGTCCCCGTGGTTATCCTGCCGATTTTGTAAACCCGCTCGCCGTACCGATTCAGCTTCCGGGCGATTGAAGCGGCGAAATCTTCAGCCACTATCAGCACAAATCCTATCCCCATATTGAAGACCCGGTACATTTCCTCTTCTTCGACGGGGCCTGCATTCTGCAGAAATGTGAATATCTTATGCTTCGGCCAGCTCGATTTTTTTATGACCGCGTTGCAGTCCTTCGGTAGCACTCGCGGAATATTACCCGGCAGGCCGCCCCCGGTAATGTGAGCCATGCCGTGAACAATTCGTTTGACTTTGTACTGCGAGAGCAGTTTGACAATCGGCCGAACATAGATCCGCGTGGGTGTAAGTAAAACATCGCCCAGGACCTTGCCGTCAAGCCCGGCCGGCGTATCGGTTATCTTTAGCTTGGTCTGCTTGAAACAGATATTGCGGGCGAGCGTATAACCGTTGCTGTGCAGTCCGCTGGAGGCAAGGCCGAGAATCACATCGCCTCTTCTGATGGTTTCGCCCGTTATTATTTTTTTTCGCTCGATGACTCCGACTGCAAAACCCGCCATATCGAAATCACCATGGGCGTACGTGTCGGGCATCTCAGCGGTTTCTCCGCCGATCAAAGCGCAATCCGCCGTCTTACACCCGGCCGCAACGCCTTTTACAAGCTCGGCGACGATCTTCGGCTCCAGCTTGTGAACCGCCAGATAGTCCAGAAAGAACAGCGGCTCGGCCCCCTGCACGAGCATGTCGTTGACGCTCATCGCCACCAGATCGATGCCGACG
>DQCG01000440.1:26602-27289 GCA_003533825.1 Phycisphaerales bacterium | reverse complement strand
GGTACTTGCAGGGCCTTTCGAAGTACCGCCTGTACCGGCATTGACATCGGCAAAATGGTCGCCGAAATAAACATTATGCAGTATAGAATTGAAACCGGCAGACCAGCTAAGTTTCACATCCGGCTCTAAAAACTTAGCTCCATCAGCCGGTACCGGATTATAGGCGCTTCTTGTTGGAATTGTAAAGCTCCAGACATCACCCACCCACGGACTGTCAGGATGAATATCATTGACCTCGTCTATCCGCCAGTAATAGGTTGTACCCGGAACAAGGCCGTCCGGAAAAGGATATCCCGGAAAGCCGACGACAAAATTTGCCAGGCTCTGATTGCCCAGGAATGTCTCGGCGGTTCCGTCATTCACATCATCGAAATTCTCACCCATATACACATCGTGTGAGGCTGCTAAGTCTCCCGGCGACCAGCTCAGGCTCACCCACGTATCCTCATGAAGAGCCCCATTCTCCGGATTGGGATTGAAGGCCTTTAGGAAGGTAAGCCCGTTCATGACATCACTGATCTGTTCTGCTGTAAGTGCCACATTGAAGAGGGCAACTTCGTCGAGCACGCCATTAAAGAATTCGCTGGGTTCGTTATTCGTAAATCGGGCACCGATCAAAACTGGTGTAGCGGTGTCGGTATTCTGAGGACCTCGGTCCTGTTGGGAATCGAATTCCCCGTTGATATA
>DQCG01000440.1:12979-26587 GCA_003533825.1 Phycisphaerales bacterium | reverse complement strand
TGGCAGGGTCTTGCTTCCGGAAAATGTCCAGGGTGCGACTTCTCTATGAAATGTGACTGTGCCATCTCCGTTGATTACAAGAATGTAAGCACCTATGATACCGCCGTTAAACTTACCTATGGCAGTACCCCCGCCCTGATTTTTTACCCAGGCGGTGATGCTAAAAGGCTCGCTCCCGCCGAATGCCAGGTTTGCTCTCGAATTGCGGATTTCAAGATAACTTCCACCCTGGAACTCAAGAGCGTGGCCGAATTTTCCCTCCACCCATACAGGATTTTCTTTGAGGTCGGCATCGTAACCATGCCCGGATCTGTCACTGGTAATGTCGCCTGAAGCTTCATCAAAAAGCCAGACCCCCACGATGGATTTTGTATCAATTTGGCCGTTATTGTAGGATGTACATAACAGGCCTGTAATTATGAAAATTATACAGGCCGTGAATTTTTTTCTGGTCATTTTCATTGTCATAACCTCCTACTGCTTTGTTGATTATTTTTTGATGAGCTAATGTAATGTAAACTACGAATAATTCTATCAAATAGGATTTCCCATTTAGAATTAACTGACACACTCCTGCAAACGCTACGTCTCATAATACCAGAATTTCACCTCAATTTCAACGATAAACCATCAAATAACTTCGATGTCGCGTCCCGCACGGCTACTTTCTTGCTATCCATATCAAATCCAATATACTTGTTCATAAGGACCTCTTGCAATAACAGGCATTGTTGCGAGGTCGCCGTATGACTTTGATGGGTATTTTGCTATGAGCGAACAGGACAACACTCAAGAGAAAGCCCGTCGTGGATTCTCTAAAAAAAAGATATTGCTTATAAACGGCCTGGCCGTGGTTATTGCCGCAATATGCTTTGTTGTCATCGCTATTTGGCTTCCGCTGGAAGGACCGTTCTTCGATGCCCCGCTCAGGAGCCTCTTAACGGGACTCGGCCTGTTGGGCCTGGCCTGTCCACTATTCACTGCGGGATTCATATTCCAGAAGAAAGCCGCGGCCTCGCCGTATTTTGAAGAGGGCTTTATACGGACCGCATTTTATATCGCCGGATTCGTATGCTTTTTCGTGGGCTTAATCTGTATCGGCCTTAGCATCTACGCCCTTATTATGCGAGCGATTGGAGAGGGATAGCCATTTACCAAATAGCATTGGACTACCTGGGGACTATTTTGAAAGCAATGTCGTTTCCGATATGAAGTGCATGGCCGCCGGTCGTTTTCAATTCGGGAATCGTATCGGTAAGTTTGCCCGCGGTGCATTGGACCTTATGTTTGTCCATATACCTGCCCCGCCAGGTTCGATATAACCGCACTTCGTAATCGCCGTCGGCCAATCCGGAAATGGTGAACGATTCGTTGGCGACGCTGGTTCGCGGATTGACGACCCAGCCGAAGATGATTTTATCGCTTTTCATCGCCCATGCGTCACAGTCGCCGGCGGTAATTTCAGCAGGTTCCAGCGAGAGATTGGCGAAATCGATGTCCGAAACAAATCTCGAAAAATTGAGCATCTGGTTGGTGACAACACTATCATTGATCCAGGATGAATACGACCACCAGAACGGCGTCGCGCACGAGCCGTTTACCAGGCTGACCCAGATAGCGTTGTGGTACATGGCAAGATATCCCGGCATGCCCGGCTCGTAATACGTATGATCCCAGCCACACTCGCCGATGATTGCGGGCTTGTAAAAACCATCCCAGAGGTTCTTGACCTGTGTCGCGTAATTGCGGTAGCTGAGCTGGAGCGGATTTTCGTCATCAGGCCCAAGCTTGCCGCTTTTCGGAATCGGATGTCCCTGGGCCTCGTAGATTTCCCGTCCGGCGATATCGAATATTTTGTACCCCTCCGGCCACCACTGGCCGATCCCGCCGCTCTGAGTGCCGGTTGTCGGACGGCCGTAAGGATCGTATTTATTGAAATACTCATCCACCTTCCTGCACCACTGCTCGGCTACGGCGTGATCGCCCTTGGTCCAGCCCTCGGTGCCGTTGATTTCATCGACGACGAACCATAGAAACAACGCCCGGCTGTAGCCCCACCTGGCAATCATATATCGGTACAGCTTTTGCTGGTATTTCCACGCCTCTTCGTTTCCGAAGAAATCCTTGGCGCTGCATACAAGAACGTATGGATTATTTCTATAACGTGCGTTTCCGCCGCCCCAGACTGCCATCGAAATGTAGGAATGGAACCAGATATTCCAGCTAATCTGGATGTCGCGCTGCTCGCACCACTCGAAGAGCTGGTCCATCCGGCCGCAGCGGTTCTGGTCATACCGCCCAAGACCGGTTCCCATCGTTTCGAGCGGCGTCGGAAAAAAGCTGATGAAATTCGCGCCCCGCTGCTGCAGATTATCGAGTCCTTCTTCAGTTATTCTGCCCTCATTGAATTGCTCGTAGCTGTCGTTATACCACAGCCCCACGCCGTAAAACGATGCTCCATCGTCATACCTGAGGTAGCGTTGATTCGGGGCGATCCTTATGAATCCGTGATGCGAAGAGTCTTCCGCATCAAACGTACCGGTCCTGCTTTGTGCCGTGCCCTGCGAATCGGTGACTTTGACCACGTAACGCCATCGGCCCGTCTCGGTCGGGGAAAACCGCACCATCCAGAGACCGGCCCAGCTCGTCGGATTATAAAATCCCCAAACCATTAATTTTTTGCCCGAGGGCGAAGTGAACTCGGCGCGAAGATCGATTTCGTCCGGATCGAAGGGATTATTATAAGCAGCTTTCAGATCGATCCGCAGTTCGAATTTCTCATAAAGGCCGACCTGTCTCGAATCCGCTCGAATCGACAAAATCGACGGCGGCTCGGCCGATACTGCACCCGCCATTACCATACCGATAATCGTGATAACCACAACCTGAAAACACTTCGCTTTTAGAGACATTAAAATTCCACCTTTCTTTTCATATCGCCGTACATTCGGGCTGCTATAATCGAGATTTCTCAGCCCGCCATGATACCTGACCAAACCATCGAATGCAACCGTCTCTGCGTTTTGGGGCCGGGAAAAATTCTGTTTACGATACTGTTTCGGCGGCCTGCATCTCACGCATATAAATCTGTTCGAGGTCCGCATGCTTGAAATCCTGCCTCTTTCGGATGGCAACCAGGCGTCCCTGCTTCATAATGCCGACCCTGTCAGCAATAATCTTGGCTCTGAATATATCATGGGTCGTCATCAGGATAGCCTTGCCCCGCTCGCGCAGCCGGCGCAACTGGTCCAGGAACTCCTGGGCACTCGTAGGATCGAGCCCGCTGGTCGGCTCGTCCATCAGGATAGCCGGGGGATCTTTCAGCAGAGCAATCGCAATACCAAGCTTCTGCCGCATGCCCTTGGAGAAATGTTTCAGCCGCATGCTGAGTGCCTTTTCAGGCAGGCCGACAGTGCGCATCACATCGTTGTAATCCTTCTTCTTGAGCCCTTTCTTGCCGGCCAGCTCGGCAAAGAACGCCAGGTTCTGCCGGGCCGTGAACATCCCGTAAAGCTGTACGTTCTCAGAAACATACGAGACATACTTTTTCGCCTCCAGCGGAAACTTGTTGCAGTCGTGCCCGTTAATCGTGCCCGAGCCGCTCGTGGGCGGGATAAAATCCAGCAGGATGTTGATCGTGGTTGTCTTACCCGCCCCATTTGCACCCAGCAGACAGAATATCTCGCCCGGCTCAACACTATAGCTGACATGATCCAGAGCCAAAACACCATCCTCATATCGTTTTGTCAATTCGTCAATCTCAATCATTTTTGTTTATCCTTTCGCATTAAAAGTTAATATTCTTCGATTTAAACAGCTCTTTTATTATCGCACATCATATCTCATGAATCCCGCAAACGCCGCCACAAAAAACACGACATTAAACAAAACGAGTATCCCCCAGTAAGGCAGTACATCGCCCAATTTGCCTCTCAGCGACTCCTCTTTGAACTCAAAGCGAGGGTAATCACCTAAATCAAGAAAAGAGTCGTTGCTAAATGTCGGATTATTTCTCCTCGCATCATCTTCCTTCTTCGATACATATAGCCAAAACAGCCTCCGATACTCAGCTTTAGCTTTGTCGAAGTACTCCACACTGCGCAAGCCTGTTCCTGTCAGATCTCTGACAACATAAACGAAATTCGCAAAAGGTGAAATGCAGGCCAGGTTCTTTGCAAGACTCGTCTGGGCAGCAGCTTTTGTATCCAGGTCTCCCCAAAGCTTTTTCTTTTCTTCGCGACTCATCGCCCGAATCTCATCCCGTAACTGGTCAAGAGCACGACGAAAGGCATCCGCCATGGTCCTAAATTGAGGGTCGGCGGCGGCCAATTCTTCTACCTTTTCTCGATCACCAATCTCGTCGTTCAGTATCTTGCCAAAACCTAACGATTCTAATTTGGAAAAGAGCTCGCCATAGTTGCTTCTGAATCTGTTGAGGACCTCTCGTGTACGTTGTCGTTCCATTTCATCGTAAGCACTGTCGTTTTCGTCATCCTGCCTTTCAGTTTCTTTAATCGATGGAATACGGTAAAACTGGGTGGAGATATAGGGACATACATTGGGAATGACCAGAATCAGCAGCACCCAAAGGAAGAGGCAACTCAGAATTGAGGTGGCCGAGTATCGTGAAAACGCAGATACCATAAGCCCCAAAAGATAAAACAACGTGATGAAAGTAATCGAAGCTGCGGTTAATAAGGCAAGTTCCATCCATGCTGAGCCATCCCATTGGATGTTAGGATTAAGGTTGATATAAAGTACACCGGCCAGAAGCGAAAATATGAAGGGAATCAGCAGGCTGGCGGCGCCTCCGACTAATTTGCCAAAAAGAATCTTTGTTCTGGGTATGGAATTGGCTATCACTAATCTCAACGTACCGCTTTGTCGTTCGCCGGTGATAGCATCGTAAGAAAATAAAATCGCCAGCAAACTCATAATAATCGTCACAATAAATAAGAAGTCAAGAGGAGGAAAGAGTATTGGCAGCGGATTATCATCAAAAGACTTGGAATCCTCATTGCCTGAAATGCCAATGATTAACGGCCGAAACCGTTCCGGCGGCTTCTGATGCGGAATCATTCGGAACATTAGACCGCGGGTCGCATAGTTGCTCAGGAATTCATCCTGCAAATTGACTCGATGGCTGTAATCGGCCAATTCCTGCCTGTAATCATGAGACAGAATTATAGTACAGGCAACGGTGATAATGAGACAGAAAACAAGCCCTATCATAAACCGTAAATTAAGGATATTGTTCAAGAACTCTTTTGCAATAATTGTCTTTAACATAGTCGTCTCCTGTGTATAGAATTATCGTGCATCATAGCGCAGGAAGGCCACGTACGCCCCTGTGAAAAACAGTACGTTAAACAAAATGAGAATTAAACAATTGCCCAGGCCCCCCGGGCCTAAAGCCTCTCTGAATGAACTGCGCTGATACCTAAAAGCCGGACGATCGCCCTTTCTATCATCCCAATTCCCTGCAAAATCCATATATTCCAAAACCGCCCTTTTTAATTTTCGTTCTTCCAACATACCGGTTCCCATAATACCGGTTGCCAGGAAAGTAAATGCAGCGGCAGGGGAAATTCGGGTGATATTTTCAGATATTGTTGCCAGTCTATTGAAACGGTTGCGGTAATCTTCGCCGAGCATTTCTCTTTCTGAGTTAAAACGTTCATGGGCTGCCATTCTCTCATGCACTGTGGTCTGCGGTCTGTTAACTTTGAGTCCTCTCCTGATCTGGATTTGTTCGCGTTTTAGCTCAAGCTGCTGAACCGTCGGAATCCGGACAAGCTGGCGGGCCAGAATATTGCCAAGATTCGGAATAAGAAATACGAGTATAGCCCAAACAAATAAAGAAAAGACCAAAGATGTAGAAGGACGATGTGTAAGGCACGAAATTAACAGTCCCAGGGAAAAGAAAACCGCCAAATAGATCACACTGCTTAATAGGAACAGTCCCAGCTTTGCCCAATCCTGAGCGTTCATATCTAACATAGGTGATAATGTCACGAAAATTGTGCCTAAAAGTACAGCTATGAAGAAAGGTAAGATAAAGCTGGTAAATCCACCGATCCATTTGGCGATAATCAGAATCGGCCTTTTCAGATCGTTGCTTAGCGATTGCCTCAGTGTCCCTGCCTCTTTTTCACCGCAAATTATGTCAAAAGCAAACAGCATCGCGCAAAGAGACAGTATGACCTTGATGACATACAGCAGGTCCGGCGTTGTGAAAAGCTTGAACAGATTGTTCACTGACTGCCGGTTCCTGCTGACGCTGACTCCTCCACCAAATTCGCGTTCATAAGATCGGCATAAATTATCGTCCAGTCCCTTGGCAAAGATGCCCAATGGTGTTGGCGGAATGACTACAGGAGTATCCTCGGATTTACCCTCGGATGTCAACGGTATGGCGTATGGCAACTGTAAGATCTCATAGTACTCCCTGGCCAGACAGTAATCCCGATACATAACAAATATGCTAACGAGAATCAATATTGTAGAAAGAATAGTTATGATCGAAAACTTGTAACTGAGAAGGTTACTAAGTATTTCTTTTCTGATTATTGACATAAGCATGGTTTCTTTCCTTTCTCATCGCACATCGTATTTATTGAACTTTATAAAGGCCGAGAATAAATTCAGCAGGAACTCTTCTCTCGCAGTCGTCCAAATCATGGAGGATTCCCTTTACGCGGTCGAATCGCTGACATAACGAATATCCAGACGCTGTGATGACAAATCCTTCCATTATAGAAATCATCCTTTCCAGATATCGGCGTTACTAATCCAGCTTCCACTGCCCATCTTCTTGAACGAAGGACAAATTCTCTTCTCCAAGGGATGGGTGCATAACACGTACTCTCACACGACCGTCTATTTGGGTGGCAGACTCTGGACGTATGATGGATTCCATTATTAAAGCCCCCTCACGTGTAATAGCTTCCTTGAATTCCACAAGGTCCCCCTGGCTTTTGGAGGATTCCGACATAAGCTTCCATGCCTGCTCATAATCCTTGCTCTTGACGGCGCCGAGAAACTCGTTGAAGACTTTGGTGACGGCTTCAATCTGAGCATCAGTCGCAGGGGTACCCGAACCCTCTTCGCGTGCTGCCTCATCCGTACTGCCGGCATCGGTTTGTTTTGCACTTTGCGTCTTTTCTGCCTGATTATACGCATATTGGTTTTCTGACATGTTTTGGTTTTCAGACATGCTAAGTTTAACAATTGCATACACGAGACAGCATATCAATATGACAACTACGACAATCCATTTCTTCTTCATAATTCCGCCCTTTCAGAATTTAATAAGACAATATTTACAATTTTAACTACTCAAATACTCTATTGTTTTGTGGCAGCTTCGCCCTGTTTAAAATGCCCCAGAGCATTTTCTATTGTCTGTTCGTTTATCTTCTGCTAAGTTTTACACCCATGAATACTATGCCGGTAATCAGGACGACCAAACCCAAAACCAATATCAGTGTGGCGGTTATATTTGTTTTGGCGCTGATGCGAATTTTAAGTCGTTTCTCAAGCGCTTCCACGACCTCGCTGCCGCTTTGACCTCGCGCCTCGATCTGGGCCTCGTATTCGCCGACGCCGACTTCCGGGCCCGGGCTCAGATGGATTTGTATCGACTGCTTATCATCCGGTGAGAGTTTTTCAACCAATTTCGGCAGAACTTCGGCCTTCCAGCCTAACGGCGGTGATATTTCCGGAACGATATTGAACAGAGTCAGAGTGCCATCGTTATGCAGGTCGGCCTTGATGTCGACGTCCTGCCCGGGTTTTATTTCTTCAAAGAGATTATTAATCAGTATCTCCAGGCGACCGGTTCCTTTCGGAATCAGCACCAGATCGAACCGGCCCGCTTTTATCTGGTCGAGCTTCTCGGTGGGTATCGTTTGGCCTGCATATTCCTGTCTCAAGGCGTTAAGCACTTCGGCTTGTTTGGCCGTGACGACCCAGAGCTCGAAGTCTATCGTTTTATCAATCATCGCAACATCGAGCTTCTGCGGAATGGATACGCGCAAGGCCAGATCGTGTTTACTGACCAATTCAGTAAAACGCACGCTGGTAATGCGGGCACCGCTGCTCGAATCGACAAACGAAAAGTTCATCTGCGGCGGCAGATTCGTCACCAATAGAGAAAAACTCGTGTCGGAAGTCACAAGCATTTCGAGGTCGAGGCGATAATTGATATCCGTGCCGAGCTGGCCCTCCTGAGAGAACTGGGAAGCAACAACCGTGGGTATCTCCTGGAGAGATTCCTTCTCGAGATAAACATACTCAATGACGTTCTGGTCCAGGTATTTTAGTTTGATTCCCGCTTCCTGGACATCCGTCAGCAGTACGAAATTGAGTTTCTCCTGGGCCCCGTAGCGCAGCATAGGTATGATCTTCTCGTAAGGCTTGCCTATGCTCGCGTTGTTACTGATAATCGAGACGATAATATTATCGATATCCAGCAGGGCCTGTATCTGTGTGGGATTTTGCCATTCCGATCGTAATTCGGATTCACTTTGCGTCTCGGTCAAACTCAATGCCGACTCGGCCTGCGTCAAATCAGACGAGTTCTTGAGCACCAAATCGAGCATTCGCCGGCCTTCACTGTCATTGTACTTCTTGGCTTCCATGATCGTAATGTGTGTGGCGTTGGCCAGAAAACCCAGCTTCGTTTGATCGAGCTGGATCTGAGCCTGCTTCAGTGTCTGCTGGGCTTGCATGTAGGCCGACCAGGCTAAATCGAGATCCTTCTGAGGAATGATGTTCTGCTTAATAAGCCTTTCTGCATCTCTGTACTCACTCTCGAAACGATCGTGGCCTTCTCTTGCATTCTCGAGGACGACCAAAGCTTCTCTGAGACTGAGTTCGTTCAAAAGTTCCGTACGTGTCTTAGCTGTTTGGTCCGGATTGGTTAAGGATGCCTCTTGTTCTTCCTGCTGTGCACACACGGCACCGGCCAGAAATAAGGCACATACTATTGCCACAATGTTTCTGAAGTTTCTGATTCTGTTCATTTGAAATACACTCCTACTTAAAAAACCGTATTGCTAAACGCAGGTTTTCCTGGCGTTGGATAAGTTCTCCCTGTTCACTAAAGAGGCCGTCTTGCGCCCGGAAAAAATTCTCGCGGAACCGCTCCAAAGCGTCGTCGTCGATCTTTCCGACGTCTCTCCGTTGGGTTTGTATCATGAATCGCTGGCTCTCGATATCGACGTTCTTCTGCGCCAGGTCCACTTTCAATTTTTGCTCCGCCAAAAAGTTGTATTGTTGACGCACGGTCAGCTCAATGCGATCCTTTTGATCTTCGAGAGCCGCCTTGAAGCTGTTAAGCATGGCTCTCGCCTGGATTTGCCGGCCTTTGCGCGCTCCGCCCTCAGTGATCGGAATCCGCAATTGCAAGCCCGCATACCACCCCGGATCGGGCCCGCCTAAAGCCACTTCATCTCGGTATATGCCGAGGCTTTGTGATCTGCCTTCTTTCTGACCCGGCATCTTCGGCTGGCCGAAGATATCGAATCCCCATGTGTCGTCCTCGTTGAGAAGGTCCGCGCCGATCGTACCATTTTCATCCTGATACCCCGTGCTCGCACGCAAGTCCGGCAGGTATTCATAACGCAATTGATCCAGCACTCTTTGCCGCTCGGCTACAATTGCCTCGGCCAATGCCACCTGACTGCTCTGGGCAAGGGCAAGAAGGATCATGCCATCCATATCAAATTCGTCAAGAGCGAAGTTATCCATCTGGCCTTCGAATTCCACCTTGTCGGCCCCGACCGGTAAGCCAACCAGCCGCAACAAATCTATCATACGGTTGAATTTCTCACGCTCTAATGCGTTGATTGCCGATCTTTCCGTTAGCACGTTTAGGTAGGCCGTCAGAACTTCCATTTTGGTGCTCAGGTTGTTTTCCTCCATCCTCTGCTTTTTTATTTCGTGCTGCTTTTTGAATTGCTCAAGCAGTTCCTGGCGAGTGGCAATTTGTTGCTCCTTCAGCTTTATGAAAAAGAACGCTTTGCGTACCTGCCAAAACACGCTGGCAATTGCGTCTTCGTAATTGAACAGCACATCACGCTGGTCGCGACGCAGGTTGACATCCAGAGGATTATCCTTGCCGTACTCAAATATCCGCTGGCTGATTTTGGCACTGATGCTGTGGGCATCATCGGTGTTGTTGTCGGACTCGAAATTTCGAAAATGCTCATATTGGGAAATCAGCTCAACGCTGGGCATGAATCGCGAATTATTAATCAGCTTACTGCCTCCGACAGCCAGTATCTGTTCGCGTGCCTGTTTGATCTCATTGCTATTGACAAAGGCCGATTGTAAGCATTCGGCCAGTGTGAATACACGTTTGGCCTTCATTTGCCTCGGCGAGACAGTCCGTGCCGGCCGCTCTCCCACCGCCCTAAGGTAGGTCAGCGAGTTCGGCTCCGCGGGACTCGCACGCATTTCCTCTCCAAGGCGTTCCTCAATCTGCACAAGTGAAGGGTCAAGCTTTTCCGCCGCAAGGACACCACCCGGCCCCAACCGTAGCCAACCCGATACGATGGCTGTCAGAAATACCAATCTGTAGGTTTGTCTCATTTCCATTTTATTTACTCTCTTTTTTAAATCTCGTATTTTCCCGGCGCGCCGGGATTTGAATTTGCTTCGGATTTCCCTTCTCACCGCACGTCGTATCGCAGGAACGATACAAAAGCTCCTGCGAAGAAGGCCAGGTTGAACAGCGCCAGCAGGCCGATATCCCAGACGGCTAATTTCAAAGATTGGCCCAGTGCGAGATCCCGCTCCTGGAACTTCGGCACATTCGCGAAATCGACGGGATTATGAGAAATTGTTCGCCAGGCGCTCACGCTATTGGTCTCCGGAAATATCAGGTGCAGGCTGAGGGGGTCCTTGGCATCCTCGCCGCGAATATATTCCCTCAGCTCGGCCTGATATTCTTTGATCTGGCTTTGAAGACTTACTATGTGATTGATCCCCGTGCTGGCGATGGTTTCGGAGGCACGCTGATAGATGACGGTCGGAGAATAGCACGTAAGATTGCGGCCGACTAATGCCTGGGCCATCATTTTATTGTGGTAATCTTCACGGGCTTTATTCTGGGCATTTGCCGATGCGTTCCAAAGCCGGGCTCGTGCCGGAGGATTGTTCATAGGATGATTAACATTAGGAGCCCAGTTGCCCGCCCTCTCACCATATCTCTCGGAATTGCTCCATACATCGGTCCTGATTTCGGCCAGCCGTCTCTCCAGTTCTGCAGGATTCGGAGCCTCGCCGGACACTTCGGATATAATCCTTCCGAAACTCGGTATAAGAATAACCAGAACCACCCAAACCAGTAGAAGCATAACCATGGAATTGGCCGGATAAGCTGTCCTGCTCGATACAAACATTCCCATGAGGATGAAAATGGAAAGATACAGGAAAGATATCAGAACAATGATAAGAATTTTCGACCAATCCAATGCGTTGATGACGGCAACATTGGAAGCAACCACAATGATAAGGCTAACCAACAGGCCGATAAACAAAGGTATACCTATAGTCAGCACAACGCCAATATACTTGCCCACGAGGACTTGGTGCCTTGGGATTGTATTGGCAAGCATCTGCCGCATAGTTCCGGCCTCTTTCTCGCCGCTGATGCTGTCGTATGTAAAAACCAGTGCCAGAAAACTCAAGATCACCGAAACGATAAAAACCCAGTCGATACTGCTGAAGTTAGAAAGAGTGAAATTACCCTGGCCTTTGACTTTGGGCAAGTCGCTATCGAATATATTGAACGTAAAACAGTTGGGCAGAGACTTTTCAAATCCTTCGGTGCAAAGAGCAAGCAGTTTCGGCTCTCTCCAGATGCTCTGTTTATAGAATGCAATTCTGTAAAGCTGGCGCGTTTGTCTACTCAGTTCTTCCGCATTCTCGTTAGTCTTTTCCCAGTAATCGCGTGACTGCTGTTTGTATTTACTCACGAAGACAAATCCGCTCACGGCGAAAAGCAGGATGATCAGCACAAGCGAAAGGATGAAACGAAAACTCAAAAGGTTCTCGAGAAGTTCCTTGTGAATAATCTGACGAATCATATCTGGCCTCCGATGCTTGGATAAAAATACATTTCATTTCCTTCCGTTTGATGTCGAATCATCTCACGTCATATCCCACAAAAGCTGCAAAAGCCACGGCAAAAAACAGGATGTTCCCGAGTATCAAAAACGCGAAATCGGGAGCGATCCTGCGCAGAATACCAATAATATCAGCCTCGTATGTGAATCGCGGCAAATCGCTCAATTCAAGAGGGGCGGCCGTATCGCCTTTCGGCCGGGTTTGTATCTCTTCTTCGGTACAGGGCGTGAAAAAAATTGTTTTAGAAAAATTATCGGTTCGAGAACGCATGTACTCGATGATGTCATTGCGGTACGGTTTGACGGCTTCGATAAATTGCCGAAAGCCGGCCACGTCGGTCCCGGCCAGTGCGGACATTATGTTCTCGTACAGGGAAATCGGAGATATCCGGGATAGATTATCTGCAAGCCATGTTTGTTCGAATAAACCGCGAAGATAATTATTTCTGATTTCCGAGTACTTATTGGCATATCTGATTTGAATGGGCACGCGGATGCTGTACTGTAAAAGCTCGTTGTGGATCATAGCCTCGGTCCCGGATCGAACGTAACCATTCCCAAAACCACCCCCGGAAGCATCAGACCGGTCATCTCGTCCGGACATAAAGCTCCTGCCGGAACGTTCCAGCTCTCTTACAAATTCCGTCCCAATTTCTCTTTCCAACGCAGTTATCTGATCATTGACCTTGTCCTCCGGCTCAATGGGACGGATCAGTGTGGCCAAATACACACTTCCATTGGGAATCACCACGGCAAAAATAATCCACACAAACAATCCGAGTACCAGGGAAACAGCGGACCTTCTGGCCAGACAGGAAAACAGTAATCCCAGATTGTACATCGTTGCGATAAAAACCAAAGAAGCTAAAAACATCAAGCCGATATCGATCAAATCCGAAGCTGTCAAATCCACCATGGGCAAACAAAGCAGGATAACCAATCCCAAAATAAAGGCGATTGTAACGTCCACAACGAGTACCAGCAATCCCGCGAGGAGCTTGCCGAGCAACACCTGATAGCGAGCCGCCGTGCCTGAGAATATCAGCCGCAGTGTGCCGCGTTCTCTTTCGCCGGATATTGTATCATACGCCAGCAGCAGCGCCAGAATGCTGATGACAATCTTGAATATCAGCGAGACGTCAAAGACCGAAAATATCGACAAGTAATGATTTGCCGTGGACCCGCTTATTTCAGGAACCTTATCGTACTTAATAGCCGCCGAGTCGCCGAGCTGCTTGGCCAGACCTTCGCTGAATATCGCCAGTACGGACGGCCGCCGATATATTGTGGGGGTAATATTCTTATAGACTACGACTTTTCGCAGCTCGGACTGGTTGTAGGCGACGTTCTCGCTGCAATTGTTCAGCCTTTCCTGGTAAGCTTTGGCCAGAATGGGCACAAATATGGCTATCAGAATCATACATAGTATCGTACCGGTGGCGAACTTGAACGTCATCAGGTTCAGCAGGAATTC
>DQCG01000440.1:9609-12917 GCA_003533825.1 Phycisphaerales bacterium | reverse complement strand
ATACTATTCCCGCAACGATGCCGGCCAGGGCAAGCACCAATATCAATGCAATTGCTATGTTGCTTTTGCCGCCCGTTCGGTCCTGGAATTGCTCTTGCGAGGCCGGCGTCACTTGGCTCCGGTCTATATCCATCCGTTTAAGCACAACCGCAGTAACCTGCCCTTGCTGCCGGAATTGTCCTTCGATGGTCAAACCATCTTCTTTCATCGTACCCTCAAAAAAAGCCTGATTTGCAGTCATTTCGAAGTGGAGCTTGCCGTTTTCAAAAGTGACTTTATTCAAAGGCATCGCCGGTGATGTCTCGTTGTCGACCTCGGCGACAACGGCAGCACTAAGCGTACCATCGGCTTGGCTGCGTATTTTGATTACAGCCACCTGGCCGGCTTGATCGGAGACTATCCGCCAATCGCCTTCGATACTCCCGGGGGGACCATAGGGCGCTGTCTGTCGCGGCCGGGCCTGGGCAACCGCCGCCTGCGCAGGCCGGGCGATGACCGCCGTCTGTGCTACCGTCGCCGGGTCCTCACCCGAAAAGAGCGCGCCAACTCCGTCGGCGTCAATCGAGCCGCGAATAATACAAACCTCATCGATGAGGCCGACAAAATACTTATAAAGACTGCCGTCATCGTTGTCCGTGATGGCCCCGATATAAGCATTTTGCCCGGATGTTCCGGAAAGGTCGTATCCGGGAGGAAGGTAGCCTCCTCCATCCAATACACCGTCAACATAGACGTGCAACTGCCCGGCTTTTCTCATTACGACAACGTGATGCCAGGCGCCGTCATTCACAGCGGTGCTGCTTCTTGCCTGTACCTTATTTTTGTCGTCATCCGCGGTCAAGGTAATGCTACCGGTTTGTCCTTCGTTCACAGCAAGCGTGTATCGTATCCCGCCAGCTCCGTCTGCCCCATTGGCAAAGACAGTACCTTTACTCATATCTTCTATTCCGGATTGTGTTGTCTTTATCCATGCCGATATGGTCCAATCGCCTGTCCCGAAGTTCAGCAAATCCGGATTTCCGCAGTCCACGTAATCGTCGCCATCGAAGCTGATCGCACTGCCAACCTTGCCGTCCACATATTCAGGATTTCCATGTAGAGTCCCATCATTGGTCCCGGCACTGTCGTTGGCGTCATTATCGAGCTTCCACCAGGCGAGAAGCATACCCGGCTGCTCTTGCGCGGGGGCAGATAAAGCCGGGCGAGTAGATTCCACAATTCCGGCGTCTCCATTGAGCTGTCCGTCGTTGCCGTGGCTTGAGAGATCCCTGGCCGTGCCGTCATCGAACTTCCAGTATGCAACTAAACCCTCTTCGCTGCCGCTCAGAGAGGCATTCATAGCGGCCCGGATTTGCTCCTGCGACCGAGCTACGTTCCAGATGCGTATTTCGTCGAGTTCACCGTGCAAACATTCCTGGTAAAGATACTCCGGGCCACCTTTGCCAATGTAAAGGTCGGAATTATCGATATACAGCCGCCCGGATAGATTCTGGCTCGCGACAGCCTGACCGTTGACATAAGCAGTAACCGTTTGCCCATCATAAGTGCCGGCGAGATGATACCATTTGTTTACTGCAAACTCATAAGGCGCCCGCAGGGTTCCCAAATCACCCAGACCCATCTGAACGCACAGACCGCCGTCAACATTCCGAAATCGCATAAGAAAATTCTCGGCTCCTGAAGCAACGTTCTTGCGTATAATGGAACTGATGGCCCAGTCGTCTGCATAAAACGATGATGCCTTCACCCAGACTTCGATCGTAATCGCATCCGAAAACGAACGGAGCGATTGCGAATCTGTAACACGCATGTAACCCGTTTTCCCATCCAGACTGAGCACCCGATTGTCCGTCGATTCGCCCGGTGCCTGCTTTTCGGTCGCAGAAGGCTTTCCTGAACCGTCGGCCGGAACGCTCTGCCCGATTTTTTCGCGGGCCCATTTTACGAATGCAGGTCTGGCCAAATGCCAATCATAGTTGCTGCCCATATTACCAATCCATATCCACTTTCCTTTCGAATAGACCAGAATAAAAGTATCTGCAAGTTCCTTGTCCCCCGCATACACCGGCCAGAGGCTTGCTTCTTCGGGCTCTGCCGGCGGAAGAGGAGCACGAAAGATATCGAATCCCATGAAGTAATCTCTCGTTTGTCCCTGCTCTAACTCAGACAGATGAGTCAGAACAGCATGAAGCGGCGTCGAGCCGTCTTGATATTTGTCTCCTGCGAGAACTTTTTCTTTTATACGACGGTATTCCTCAATAGCCTGAGCCTCTTCGGCGCTCATCCCCGTATCCAGCAAGGGATCCGAAATGCTCTTTATAACCGTTAAGGACACAAGCTGATATGCATCAGTTGAATCTATTGGGCTTTTGGCCACAATTGAGGGAATTTCCAGGACCTTTTGTTCAGCCAGGTCCTGCAGGAGTTGCCAGCAGATTTCATGATAGGCGATAACGAAAGCAATGCCGGACGAGACATCCAGCATCCCGGCCACTTTTTCCACATCCAAATGAGCCATCATCTGCCAGCCGAATTCCGCCCCGAGTTTCATATAAACCTTCGCCGCACTGGAATCACTTTGTATGGTATAGAGGCGGACTTTTCCCCCCTCATCTACAAGTCCGTATCTGCCCAAGGCGTCTTTGATTTCCGCCGAACCTATTGTTGTGTTCCGTTCAATCGCCTGAGCCAATCGATTCATATATTTCGCAATGACCCTGCCGATAACATTCGGCCCCGGAGTATTAGGGCTCCAGGTGATTTTCATATGTCCGTAAGAGGTGTTAAAACTGTTTGTCCCTACACGGAAAGGATGAGGCGGGTACAGCAGCCAGGCTTTATTCTCAGTCGAGGTGTCACCGTTACTGATTTTTTTGTTCATCTCTGCCCGCGCGGCGTCCCAGGCAGGGCCGCCGTCCATGATTACCGACCACAGCACGTGATAAAGCATCTCATCACGCCCGGCCAGATGTGGCTGAATTTGGGCAATAATCTTTTCACCAAAAGGCATCAACTGCCGGGCCGCTTGTTCTGCGTATGTTCGCAGCCGGTCCCGCTTGTCACCCACTACGGCGGGAAAGGCCAAAACATAGCGATCACCGACTTTCTTAATCAAGTTCCCACGCTGAAGCCTTTCCAGACGCTGCTTAACGTCATATACACCGAGGGGCTTTAACGACTCATCAGCTCTTCCCTCCAGGCACGCCACCAGAATGGGATTATTGTTGGGATCATTCAGAGCCTGCCAGTCGATGCCGCCGCTTCCAAAGAAACTGAAATTCTCGCTTACCTTTAAGTCTCCTGGAAGC
>DQCG01000440.1:257-9530 GCA_003533825.1 Phycisphaerales bacterium | reverse complement strand
TAAATTAGCAGTATCCATCCTTAGCCCTTCCCTTTAGATATTCTTATGATCTTCATATTGCAAAGAACGTGCCAATGAAGATCTAAACAGGTTCAACTTTCGTAAGCTCTTGTTATGAAAGGTGATAAAGGCAAAATAGTGACTTTGGGAGATGCCCCCGTTAAGCAGCTCAATGTGTCATGGCTGACACGTCCGGGTCATTAGCGACACACCGGCTTCGATCATGCAGATTATACTATCCCGTAATGTCTCAACTTGCGGTAGAGGGTTTTTCGACCGATGCCAAGGAACTCGGCGGCCTTTTCGCGATTGCCCCCCGTTTCCGAAAGGGCCTTGTTGATTGCTTGGCGCTCGGCCTTAGCTGTGGCCTGGGCGGCCGTCTCGGCGAGTGATATTCGCCCTGATATTATACTGGTCGGCTCAGGCGCTTCCGACTCGGAGTAAATTCTTCTCGGCAAGTCAGCAGGTTCAATCGTGGGCCCGCCTGCAACCGTTATCGCGCTGTAAAGGCAGTTCTGCAACTCTCGCACGTTGCCCGGCCATTCGTAAGTCATCAGGAGCTCAATAGCTTTCCCAGAAACTGTCGGCTGTTCGATACCCAGCGGCGTGGCATATCTCTCGAGGAATTGTTCCACTAATAACGGAATATCTTCCTTACGCTCGCGCAGCGGACAGATATTCAAACTCAGAACGTTCAACCGCCAGTACAGATCTTCTCTGAATTTTTCTTCTTCGACCATTGTCGCCAGGTCGCGATTCGTTGCCGCCATTACCCGGACATCGACGGCAATCGGCTCGTTGCCGCCAACACGCGAAAACATCCCCTCCTCAATAACCCTCAAGAGTTTAACCTGCGCCTGGAGAGTCAGTTCGCCGATTTCATCAAGAAACAATGTCCCCCCGTCGGCCGATTCGAATTTGCCTATCCTGAGTTCCTTGGCATCGGTAAACGAACCAGCCTCGTGACCGAAAAACTCGCTCTCGATCAGATTGGAGGGAATGGCACCGCAGTTAACCACAACAAACGGCCCCGATTTGCGTTTGCCGGCCTGATGAATGGCCCGCACGATTAATTCTTTGCCCGTGCCGCTCTCACCGTAAACCAGCACCGTACCATCTGTGCCGGCGAACCTGTGCATCAAAGCGAACGTCGACTTCATCTTATCCGAAACACCTACAATATTCTCGAACCTGTAGGTCTCTTCAAGCTGATCTTCCAGCTCCCTGACCCTTCGTTTGAGAGTCACCATTTCCACCGCGCGCGAAATTATAGCCAGGAGCTCATCGTTATCGAAGGGCTTTTCAAGATAATCGAAGGCTCCCTTTTTCATAGCCTCTACGGCGGAACGAACCTCCCCGTGTGCGGTCATGATGATAGTTTTACAGTCGGCCTTCAGACGCTTGTCCAGGACTTCCATAACCTCCATGCCGTCGATTCCGGGCATTTTCAAGTCCAGCAAAATAACAGCCGGCTTAAACTGGGCGTATACATCAAGCCCCGACTCCCCGGAATCGGCAACCTGCACGTAGTAACCATTTTTTTTCAACAGCGTCGACAAAATGGAACGTATGCTGGCTTCGTCATCGATAATCAATACTCTGGATTTTTCCATGTGATTCGGCTCCCAAACGCTGCATTTAGCCCGCCGGAAGGGAAATCTTCACTTCGGTACCGCCACGGCCGGCTTGTTCTATCCAGATTTCACCATTATATCTTTTGACTATACTATTACAAATGGCCAGCCCGAGGCCTGTCCCGCCGGCCTTAGTCGTAAAGAAAGGCTCGAAAACCTTCTGCCGTAAATTGGCGGATATTCCGGGACCCTCGTCCTCGATCTGAATCAAAACCCGTTCACTTCCGGCAACCAAGTCATGTGCTCCTTCCAAAAGGCGGCAGGCTTTGATTAAGAGCATCCCGCCCTCCGGCATTGCCTGCAGACCGTTCATCATTACGTTCAAAAGCAACTGTCGTAACTCAGACTGATTGAATCTGAGTTTCGGCAAATCCTTCTCGAAATCGGTCTGAAGCTTAACGTTCTGGCTCTTGGCTTTAGCCTCGATAAAATTCGCACACCGTTCGATTTCCTGGCGAATATCTATTTCTTCGGGATTGCTCTCGGCCGGCTGGGCGAGTGACAGCAGATTACCTACGATATTATTCAGCCGATCCACCTCATCCAAAATATCGTGGGCGAGCTTTTTCTGGTCCGTGCCCTCGCTGAATTCACTTTCAAGGTACTGTATCGTACTGCGAATCGCCGTCAGCGGATTGCGAAGCTCGTGCGCGATACCCGCAGCAAATTGTCCCATCGTTGCCAGTTGCTCGGCGCGAAACATTCGTTCGTTCTGGCGCAAGCGCTCTTTGAACAGAATAGCATTCTCGAACGCCAGGCTGGCCTGTCTGCCGAGCACCTGCAGGTTCGCAATCTGAGCTGGACTCAACGGCACCTGATTTAAATTCAGAAACACAATGCCAATCAGCCTGTCCATTGAAATAAGGGGACTGGCGAGATTTACACCTAAATCCAAAAAAGGCTCAAGCTCGGCACGCAGGTAATCCGTAACCTCTTTGTTTTCCTCGAAGAACAAAATTTGACGATTAGCCCGAAACCACTGTGCCGTGATGCCGTCGGCGGCCAAAGCCGGCAGCCGGGATTCGCCCCGCCCGGCCTTGTCCACAAGAGAAAAAGTGAGGGATGATTCGCTGCGATCCGCCAGATATACAAAGGCCTTCTCCACTTCCATCAATCCCTGCAATTTGCTCAGCAGATTATTCGTGAGCTGCTCGGGATCGACTATAAGCATCAGACTGTCCTCGAACTCGGTCAGCAGAGTCTCGTCCTCTGCCGAACCGCGAAAAAGCCTGAGAATTCTCTGCCACATGGAAAAATACCTCGAAACCATGAGAGAAACGGATTCCGTAATATAAAGCAGACAACATTATATACCGCTGAGATACACAGTCAATACAGAGCCGTCAAGTGTAAACAGATAGACTTTCTATCTTTGAACTTTCACAAGATACCACGTTGTAGCAGGCTGGCCGATGGGTATTACGAAACCGTCCGCAAGCTCTCTCGCCCGAATTGACCGGCCCATGCTTTTGCCGGCGGAATTTAGCGGAACGGCTTCTACATGTTCGGCCGGCCTGATGTTCCGTAGAGTCACGCTGCCCCTGACCGGTTCGATAACGGTCGGCTCCGTACCCCAGTCGGACAGCGACGTTCTGTCGTCGTTCCAGAACATGCCCTTGTTCGCCGAGCGGGCCGATGCGACCAGAAGCAGGCTCGGAGAGCCGGTGATCGGTTCTTCACTTAGAGATGTCACGATAATCGAGCAGAACTCGTTTTCCGCCGCAACGGAAATGTTTTTCAATGCTATGTTATTGTCTGTGATAAATCCGATAATGGCCTGCGATTTTTCCGTCTCAATTGTGACAAGCCCTTTTCCACGCTCGGAGCGGTACCACGACAGCTCGCCCGTGTCGGAAACAATCGGATTATCCGTGCCGGCTTTGGAGTACTGCCCCGGCTGACCGGAAAAAGAAACGATTCGCGTCGCGTGCCGCAGGGCCGCGGAAACCGGGAATCCGGGCGTAAAATACGGCCGCTCCGACGACGGGTAACGAATACTTTCGCGAACCTGTTGAAGTGAATATGACCTCGGAACCGTCTCAATCGCCCGCTGCACGTCGCCCCTTAAAAACATCACGGCACAAGCCGCAAGATTTGTCATTCTAACAGGGTCAGGCCGAATCTCGAAATGTCCCGGCGTTCGCGGCGGCCATTGCCCGGGATCTTTATGCTCGAATGTGTATAAGAAAATACCGTCCCAGTCATGGAAGGCCGAGTACGCCGCGAGGATGCCAATACCTTCGCAGGCATATTCGTTGGGAAAAGGATGATTGGTTTCCGAAACGGTATAAGGCTTGCCCGCTACGGCGGACCGGGAAAGCTGAACCACCGTGGAGTTCAGGGGATCGTTAACCATCGGAGTGTTCGGTATGGAAAACGTCCTTCGTCCGGTCACGGGATCGGTCAGATAACGGGGATGCTGCCAGTATACATGACCATCCACCACGTCCAGCCTGGAAGTGGAACTCAGTAAAGGATAGCCGCTCTTCCAGTGGTTATGGTCGCTCGTGCCGACAATTAATGCCTTTACGCCAAGCTCGTCCTTTAAGTATCGATACATCTGCCCGAAGTAGTTTTGTTCCAATTCCATATAGAATTCCGCTTCGAGGTGAAATCTCTTCTCAGGTGCGGCGTCAAACTGGTCCTTTGTCAAGCGAGGTATAAGCTCACCCTCTTTTATACCGGCCATCTCGCGGAGTTCCTCCAGCTCGGCCCCGGACAGGCGAGCCCGCAGCCAAGCATTGTACTTTTTTGTCAGTTGATCGGCGTACCATGCCGTGATGTCGGCCCATGTACCGGGATTCTTATTCTTGTTGGTCCCCAGCAGCCGGTCGCTGAACCATGCCTCCACTATGGAATTCTCATTAACAAGCTCGACTATCACAACCGCCGGTTCACTGCAGTACTTGGATTTCGTATAGGGATTATAGTGAGTCAAAAGCTGCCGTGCATATTCGGCGTGCAGCATTTGAACGTGCTCGTCGAAGTAATTAATAACCTTGGCCAGCCCGAGATATTCATAATCCCTTACTCCATCCCCTTTCCTGTAGTTTCTTCCCACGTTCAGATTGAGATTCGTGTAGATTCCCCGCTTCTTCAGTTCGGCGACAAAATAATCCAGCCGGTCAAGCTGCTGCCGGTCCAATTGTCGCGTATCCTCTCTTCCTGTGACAAAAAGACTGCCGGACCAGTTCGAATCGAGAAAGTGGAACCGCACACAGTTAATGCCGAACCGGGCCATGTGCCCGGCCACAACCGGGGCATCTTCCTTAGATGGAAAACACGCCGCTCCTGTGACGTTGACGCCCCAGATGCGAAAACGGTCGCCGTCCGGCTTGACAAGGTGCCCGTTTTCCATGCGGATAAATCCGTCCTTGCCTGCCGGTGCATCCAGAAGAAAAGACATATTCACAAGCGAGTCTGAATTATCACGCCAGTCCATCGCAAACGGCTCCATTTGAATATCTCCGGTAAATGCGGAACCGGCAAAAATAACCAGAATAAAAATTCGGATACTAAAACTTCTTAAGCACATAAGTTACTCCTCGAACAAGACAAATACTGATTCACAAACATAGCTTGACGTCAGATGCTCAGCGTCTGTTTTTACGCTGGTCGAGTCGCTCGCCGAGAGGCCTGCGAACGGGGATGTCAAGCCCGCCGCCGGCTTCGAGCTCATCGAAAAGCTGCTTTTTCATCGCCTCGATTTGCTCGCCGTAGGCCGGGATATTAATCAGGTTGTGCCGCTCGTGCGGATCGGTTTGCAAATCGTAGAAACCATCGTGGTCCCAAACACCCTGATAGAAAATGTACTTGTACCGGTCGGTGCGAATGGCAAACACCGTCGGCGTAGCGGGGAAGTTCCACTCCCAGTAATATTCGTAAAGGATATGGTCCCGCCATCGGATTGACTTGCCTCGCAGCAACGGCAGGAAGGAATAACCATCCATGCCTGCGGTTTCGGGCGGCTGAATGCCGGCCGTCGCCAGCAGCGTCGGTGCGATATCAATATTCTGGACCATCTGCGTTACCTTCGTGCCCGGCTCAATCAGGCCCGGCGCATACGCGAGCATCGGCACGCGGATAGACTCCTCGAAGGCATCCCGCTTATCGTAAAAGCCGTGCTCTCCGAGCTCAAAACCGTTATCGCCCATGTAAAGCACCAGCGTCGATTCGCTCAGACCGGTTTCGTCAAGATACTTCAGCACCCGACCGAGATTCTCATCCAGCCCGTGAACGGTCTCGCAGTACTGCTTGTAAAGTTCGTCGAACGACGGCACGGGATCGTTGTCATATTGTCCGGTTTCCATGTGATCGACGCCGTGAATGCTGTAGCGGCGCTCGCGTACCCAGTGCGGCTGCGTCTGGTAGTTTCGCTCGGTGTTGGCCATCGTCTCGGGACGCTTGACTTCGGCCTTTGCGTAGCGGCCTCTGTGACGGTCGGCGGGCTGGAAAGGATAATGGACCGCCTTGAATGACAGGTACAAAAAGAACGGCTTGCGCGCATCGCGCCCCTTTTTCAGCCACGTCAATGCCTGGTCTGTCAGGACATCAGTCGTATATCCCTGGAACGTCCGGCGCCGGTTGTTAATATTCAGCGTTGGATTAAAATACGCCCCCTGGCCTTTGAAGCTCGCCCAGTGGTCGAAGCCGGGCCTGGGACTGTCGTGTTCGTGCCCCATGTGCCACTTGCCGACAAAGGCGGTCTGATAGCCGGCCTTCTGCAGGTACTGCGGAAAGAACATCGTGCCCTTCGGTTCCGGCCGCTGGTTGTCAACGATACGATGATGGTGCATGTATTGGCCGGTAAGAATAGAAGCGCGGCTCGGCGAGCATAGCGATGTGCTGACGAACGCATTGGCCAGGTGCGCCCCCTGCTGCGCCATCCGATCCATGTTCGGCGTCTCCAAGAAGGCCGGCGAATCCTTCATAAATCCCATAAAGTCGTACCGGTGATCGTCACTGAGTATCAGGACAATGTTCCGTTTAGCTGGCCTGCCGCCCTCCCCTGCCCATAAAGACTGCGCAGCAGGTCCGGCGAAGGCCAGCGCCGCCGCAGTCCTGCATGCCGACCTGAGAAAATCACGCCTGTTGCAACAGGCCCTTCGCAATTTACTATCAGTTTTCATATCGGGGGACTCCTGCTTAAAAAAGCCCAATTTTCAGTGTCTGCCATTCATTTTTTACCGTTGATGAACTATAAACCAACAACAATTCGTGATTCTAACAAACAAATCATTCGACTGTAAAGGATTTCAAATTCTAACGATGCCTCTGTCCAATATAATTCAGAAATTTCTCTTGACAGAAAGAGCGATAATTTGGTATATAAAAGAATAGTTAAGCGTACCCTTGAGTCGGCTGCTATTGATGTATTTATCAGCTTTTCTACAGATTAAATTGGCTTTGTTTGGCTGGATCTGGCCAAAAGATACCAATTAGCAGATAAAACCAATACTGTAGCATGAATATGGTCCGGGATTACAATTTTGGCTCTTTAGTTCATAGTTGATTCCCGAAGAAAGGAGGTGATGTCAGACCGAATCCTTATTCAGAACAATAATCTCTTTATGTCTACTATAAACAATGGGTGTTTTGGTCTGTAACCAGGGCACGGCTATTTTAACTCTTTTTGAAGGAGGAATATCATGTGTAAGAAATTGATTCTTTTGGTTTCTATTATTGTAATGCTGGTTCTAACAAGCGGAGCCGGCGCCGCCGACCCTGATCTTATTGGGTGGTGGAAAATGGATGAAGGCTCCGGGGATACCGTCGCCGATCTGTCCGCATCCGGAAATGACGGGACCATCAACAACGCCGACGGCGGAGGCCTGGGCGATGGCGGTTCGGCATGGTTCAATGATCCGGAACGCGGCATGGTTCTGAGCTTCGATGGGGAAGATAGCGGTGCAGTTGTTGTCACTGACTTGATTATTCCGGCGATGACTATGGAGAATGATTTTACATGGGCATTCTGGATCAAACAAGACTCCGCGCAAGAGACGAACAATGATACGATCATGGGCAATCGATACGGGGGCACGGCATCGCCACTTCAGTTCATCAAATTCACGGCGACAAGATTCGAGTTCTATAACGACGACGGCAGCTATACAGAGGGTATTAATTACGATCCCCACCCGGGTGACGTATGGGTCCATCATGCAGTCGTCAAGGATGGGACTTCCCTGACCTATTATCGTAATGGCGAAGAGACATTAACCAACACGATCACGAAGACCATCGATGAGAATCCATTTTACATGGGCGGCGACGTCACCTCGGAACATTGGCGAGGCTATATGAGCGATGTGCGCCTCTACACAAAGGCGCTATCGGCAGGAGAGGTTCTGGGCGTTATGGAAGGGGCAGGCGGACTATGGCCATACGCATCGAGTCCAACCCCGGCTGACGGTGCTCTATACCCGGACACATGGGTGAGCATTTCCTGGAAGCCGGGAGGTTACTCAGTCTCTCACGATGTGTATTTGGGCGAAAATTTCGACGATGTCAACGAAGGAACAGGTGATACGTTCCGAGGAAATCAGGCTGATGAATATTATGTTGCCGGCTTTCCCGGATTTGCTTATCCGGATGGTCTTGTTCCGGGTACTACTTACTACTGGCGAATTGACGAGGTCAACGAAGCCGAGCCTAACAGTCCCTGGAAGGGAGATGTATGGAGTTTCTCGATTCCTCCGAAGACTGCGTATTATCCCGATCCGGCCAAAGGCGCCGAATTTGTTGGCTTGAACGTGCAGCTTAGCTGGACGGCAGGTTTCGGTACAAAATTACACTATATAGTCTTCGGCGAAGATTTCGACGAAGTAAGCAGCGCTGCCGCGGGAATTCCTAACGGTACTGCGAATTACAATCCCGGCCCGCTCAATCTGGCCAATACTTACTACTGGCGGGTCGATGAGTTCGACGGCATAGAGACGTATAAGGGCGAAGTCTGGAGTTTCACTACCGAGGGCGCGGTCAGTGGCCCGAATCCGACCGATGGTGCTGTGGATGTGAAGCCGTCGGTGGTTCTTGGCTGGGATGCGGGAGCCGTCGCTGCTTCGCATGAGGTATATTTCGGCACGGATTTAGACGCCGTGGCCAATGCCACGACAGCCTCACCCGAATATAAGGGGGCAAAGGCCCTTGGCGAGGAGAGCTACGATCCCGGCATGCTTATATTGAACACAGCTTACTACTGGCGGATCGATGAGGTCAACGACAGTCCCGACAGTCCGTGGGCCGGCAACGTCTGGAGCTTCACGACGGGCGATTTCTTCGTCATCGACGATTTCGAGGACTACGATGCCGCTGATAATCAGATATGGTACGCCTGGCACGATGGACTTGGCGCTGGTGCGCTCGGTACTCCGGGCTACTTTGCCGGCAACGGTACAGGGTCTGCTGTAGGCGACGAAACGACTGCTTCCTATACCGAGGAAACTATCGTTCACGGCGGCAACCAGTCAATGCCGCTTAACTACGACAACAACAAGCAGGGCTACTCGAAGTATTCTGAGGTGGAACATACGTTGACAGGCCAGCGCGACTGGACTGCAGAAGGCGTCGCGGAATTGTCAATCTGGTTCAGAGGCAACCCGGCGTCCGTCGGCAGCTTCGTAGAAGCGCCGGCCGG
>DQCG01000440.1:0-138 GCA_003533825.1 Phycisphaerales bacterium | reverse complement strand
CGTTATGATCCGCGAGACGCTCGCAGCCGGTTCAAAGTTCGCCGCGGTTTACATCACGCCCACCAACGCCGACGGCACCGCTACGAACGGATGCAGATTCCAGGCGCGGACGGACACAGATGCGGGTGCCACGAGCGA
>DQCG01000549.1 GCA_003533825.1 Phycisphaerales bacterium | reverse complement strand
TGTCAGCGGGTCACCGTCCGGATCGGCGCCTGTGAGCACGATGTTCTTCACCGTATCTTCCTTCACTGTCACATTATCACCGTTGGCTATTGGCGGATCATCGGCCGGAGTTACCATGAGTGATACGGTTGCCGGAATGCTGTTCAATGTGTCGTCGCTGACTTTGAATGTAAAGTTATCCTGTCCATTGAAATTCGCGTTGGGTGTGTAGGTCATGTTCGGCTCGGTCCCGCTCAGGCTTCCCTGAGACGGACTCGTCACTATACTGTAGGCCAGTTTGTTTGCATCCGGATCGAGTCCCGCCAGGACAACGGATACCGGCGTGTCTTCCAGCGTCGTAATATTGATATTATTGGCTATCGGCGGGTCGTTGACGGGCGTTATAATAATCGATACAGTTGTTAGATCGCTGTCCACCGTCCCGTCATTAACCTTAAAAGTAAAGCTGTCCGGTCCGTTGAAATTATTGTTCGGCGTGTATGTCAGGTTAGGAGCCGTGCCGCTCAGATTCCCGTGCGACGGGGCCGTTACCACGTTGTAAACCACGGTGTCTCCATCCGGATCGGTGCCCTTCAAAGTAATTATCGCGGGCATGTCCTCGGCCGTCGTTACCGATTGAAGTTCCGCCACGGGTATGTGGTTAGGCGTCATATTAAGGTTTACCATCGCCGGTGTACTGTCCAGCTCACCATCGTTTAGCTTGAAAGTGAAACTGTCCGCACCTGTGAACTTCGCTTCGGGCGTGTAGGTGAGTTTCCCGTTTGTTTCAAAGTCCGATCCGAAGGTAAGCGTACCATGTTTGGGTTGTGTGGCAATGCCAAACTTCAACTCATTGCTATCTATGTCTTTTCCTGTCAAGGTAATAGACATAGATCTGTCCACTTTTGTCATCGCGGACTGGTGATTTGCTATAGGCGGATCGTTAACGGCCTTGATTACAAGCGAAATGCTCGCAGTGTTGCTGTCCGCGACGCCGTCGTTTACCATGAAGCCAAAACTATCCGTGCCGCTGAAATTTAATTCCGAGGTGTAAATCAGTCCGGGTCCGGTCCCGCTCAGCGTGCCGTGAGATGGACCTTTTACTATGTGATAGGTTAATTTGTCGCCGTTCGCATCGCTACCCTTTAAAGTGATCGGCTCCGGCTTGTCCTCCTGTACCGTTACATACCCGTGCATGGCCGTTGGCGGTGTGTTGCTCAGGTACGGACGGAATATCAAACCTGCACCGACGGCAGCTAAAATAATTACCATCATAAAGAGAATAATAAGTATCTTCTTAAAGGTTGACATGCCGGCTGCCACCGGCTTTGCGGCTGGCTTAGGAGGCTTTTGTATCACTTGTGGCGGTGGTACTTCGAGTTTCTTCGTATTCTCCACCTCCTCGACAATCGCCGAGACTTCCTTGGGCAGCCGCCTCTTTCGCTGGTACTCAGGATTGGCTATCTCCTCGGCTAATGCCTTGTAGTCAGAAGCTCCTTTGCTCTCCGGGGCGTAAGTCATAATAGACTCGCCGGCGCTCGGCGCTTCGGCCAGACTTATTGTACTGTGGATAACAGTGTCGAAGACCAGATTGCCGAAAAACTGTCTCATCTGCTGTTCAACCTGCTGACTTAACGTGGCTTTGCCCTCAACGAACGTCAGCAATATCCCCAATATCTTTACCGAGCAGGGATAGAAACGCTTTCTGGCGGTTTTAACCGTTTCGAGCAACTGCTTCAGGCCTTCCAATGCATAGTAATGTACCTGAACCGGTACTACGACGTCTGTGCTGGCAACAAGGGCGTTGAAGGTCAGCAGGCCCAGCGACGGGGGGCAATCGATAATGCAGAAATCATAATTGCCGCTTACTATCTTGAGCTGGTCGGCGAGAATGAATTCTTTGCGGGATACGGAATTAAGTTCCTGCTGAGCCTTAGCAAGCAGGATATTGCTCGGTATCAGATCGAGACCTTCGATTTTCGTGTTTAAAATTACTTTGGAGAGTAAAATTTGTTTATTAGCAAGAGAATGATAAATCGTTCTATCCAGGCTGTCAGGCTCGAAACCCAAACCAAGAGTCGCGTGTGCCTGCGGGTCGAGATCTACTATTAATACTCGATGGCCCCTTTGGGCAAGAGCGGCGGCGAGATTCACCGCTGTGGTTGTTTTGCCACAACCACCTTTTTGATTCGTTATAACTATCGTTCTCATATTTCTCCCGTTGGCTCGCTTCACGGACCGACTTAACAGATACCTCCGCTTTTATCGATGATAGAACCGTCCCTCATGGGGTAGGTCAAACCAGCAAGCAATGTAATATCTCTATAGCACAAAACACATAAGTATCGTCTTTTTTGACTAACTTCTCCTTAAAAATGCAAACTTGCTGCATTCTCTGCCGCGGATTGCCCATTACTAAAATAGTAATTACCTCCCAAATTATGGCTAATGTTCCCAACCACTTCGCTTTTTGTGTTATCGGATGAGACTTCGACGTGCCGCAATTGCGGCTTTTCATCACACCAGCGACCGATAATAGGATATCATATTCATTACGAAAAGTCAAGCCTTTTTAGGCCATATATAGTAAGTACTTCAAGTTAATCAAAAATTTTGTTGTTACATAACCATGATGAGACAAAAACAGGAAAGTTTTAGGACCAAAAAAGGGTCTATACAGTAGTCAGGCTTAAGAATTATCCCCGATAAACACAAGAAAATCCGATATCCTGAGCACTGACCGCCCAAAGCAGTCTGTTTCTTGCACCCTGTGTTTTTTATGAGATGCCAAGTCTGAGCTTGCACTCATCGAGAATGTCGGTCGTCCGGCTGGCGCCAACCCGCGTGACACCGAGAGTCCTGACTTCAAGCAGCGCATCCAGGTCACGAATACCGCCGGCGGCTTTTACCTGCACGTGGTCCGGCGAGTGCTCTCGCATCAGTTTAAGATCATCGATTGTCGCGCCGCCAGAACCGTAGCCTGTTGATGTTTTAACCCAGTCCGCCCCCATATCACCACATATCTCGCACAGCTTGATTTTATGTTCGCGATTAAGAAAGCAGTTCTCGAAAATGACTTTTACCTTCTGACCTCCGGCGTGAGTCAAATCGACGACGGCCTTAATCTCGGACCGGACATAATCCCAGTCGCCGCTGAGGACCTTGCTAATATTAACTACCATGTCCAGCTCTTCACCGCCATCATCAAGCGCCCGCTCCGCTTCGGCAAGTTTGGTCGTTGTTGTATGACCTCCGTGCGGGAAACCAATAGTCGTGCCGGCCCTGACCGTGCTGCCCTTGAGAATCTCGGCGCAACGCCGCAGGTAGCAGGGCATGATACACACACTGGCCACGTTATAGTCCACCGCAACCTGACAACCCTCTTCGAGCTGCCGGTCGGTCAATACCGGGCTGAGCAGCGAATGGTCGATCATCTTGGCGATATCTTCATAAGTATAGTTCATAGTAATCTCTTGAAATTCAATTGCTAAATACACTCGATTTACTTTTTATCCTGCCGACAGATACTGTCTGAGATAACGCTCGCTTTGCATCAGCGCGGCCTTACGGCTTTGCAGTGTCCCCTCATAAGCTCGGTCCTCAACTTCGATGCAGACCGGACCTTTATAACCGGTATCGCCTAAAACCGACAGGAACCGTCCCCAGTTAACATCCCCAAGCCCGGGCAGTTTTGGACTGTGATACTCAAGTGGCGTTGCGAGAATACCGACTCTGTCCAGCCGATCCTTATCTATTCGTGCATCCTTGGCATGAACATGGAAAATCCGGTTGCTGAACTCCCTGAGCGGCTTGATATAGTCGATATGCTGCCAGACCAGATGTGAGGGATCGTAGTTCAGCCCGAAGTTGTCGCCGGAAATCTCCTCGAACATGCGCTGCCATACTGCGGGGCTGTGCGCCAGGTTCTTGCCGCCGGGCCATTCGTCCTTAGTGAAGAGCATTGGACAGTTCTCGATGGCAATCTTAACATCCCTATCCCCGGCAAATTTGACCAGCGGTTTCCATATTTTCTTGAACTGCGGCCAGTTGTCGTCCACCGATTTGGTCCAGTCCCGGCCTATGAAAGTATTGACCAGATTGACGCCCAGCAGGCGGGAAGCACGAATCACCTTCTTGAGATGGTCGGTGTACACTTTCGCTTCTTTCGGATCAGGTGTGAGAGCATTGGGATAGTACCCGAGGCTACTGATGCTAACACCTGCGGAATCCATTAGTTCATTGACCTTTTGTGCATCGGCCTTGCCGAAATCAGCCACATCGACATGCGTAACGCCCGCGTAGCGACGTTCTGCCTTGCCCATGGGCCAGCACATCAGCTCCACACAGGCAAAGCCTTCCTCTGAGGCGAACCGGACAACCTCTTCGAGCGAAAGATCGGGTAAAATGGCACTGACAAAACCAAGTTTCATTTGGAACCTCCTTTCAATTCGACCCACCGGTTTTCGCGGTGGCTGGTAAGAATCGCTTCGCAAAGCACAATCTCACGATGGCCATCGGCAAACGTCGGGAAGGGGGGCGGCGCTGAGAAATCTCCGGCGTCGATGTAGCTGTAAAATGCGCGGAAGCACTGCTTGAACGTGTCGCCAAATCCTTCATTATGTCCGCCCGGATAACTGATAAAGCTCCTTGTTGTGTCCGAAACAAGCGATGGATCACGTATTAGCTCTTCGTTTGCTCTGTCACGATGACCGATCCAGAGATCGTTCGGCTGTTCGCTGCACCATGATAGTGCGCATTTCGAGCCGGCTACTTCGTAGCGAAGATGATTTTTACGTCCGGCCGTCACCTGTGAGACCCAAAGGCATCCTTGCCCGCCGCCTTCGAATCGAATCATTACGCAACCCTGGTCTTCGGTCGTTATTTTAACAGGCTCAGTCTCAACGACCTTCGACTGCTCCTTCGCTTTGAACGTCTGGACTTCACCGGTCGGACGCCGCCGGATTGGATGAACCGTCTTTAGGTCGGCGCAGACGGCCTCAACTTCCAACCCTGTGATATTGTGCACCAGGTCCAGCCAGTGAGTTCCAATATCGGCGATCGCGCGCAGCTCACCGCCTTCTTCGGCCAGAACGCGCCAGTTGTAGTCGGTAGGGCTGAAAAGCCAGTCCTGGATGTAACTGCCGCACACCGAGTAGATATCTCCGACCTCGCCAGCCCGCACCATTTCAGCCGCCTGAAGGCACAACGGATAGAACCGGATGTTATAATTGACACCCGCTGCCAGCCCGCTATTTTTTGCCAGCCTGACCAGCTCTGCCGATTCGGCTGAATTCATCGCTAAAGGTTTTTCACATATAACGTGCTTTCCTGTCAGAAGGGCGCTTTTAGCAATCTCGTAATGCAGCCGGTTGGGCGTCGCTACATGAACGGCTTGTACTTTGTTGTCGGATAATATCTCTTCGAGATTACTGTACGCCTTCGGCAGGCACAGATTCTTTGCCGCCTGCTGAGATTCCTCATCCGAGACACCGAGAATTCCGGTCACTGTCACTCCTGCACGCTGCAGAGCTTCCACATGGACCGGGCCGATGAATCCGGCTCCAATCACCGCTGTGCCTGTTTCAAACATTTTCTACCTCCAACATTGAAACAACGATTTTTCCTAAGACAGATCAAGGTTTTGCCCCGCTCCACCCCGCTTTCAGCATAGCGGCCAACCGGGCTTTTTCTTGGGCATAATCAGGGTTTTTTGCCAGATTATTCTGCTCCCATGGGTCGGCTTGCAAATCGTACAATTCCAGTTCCTGCGAACTCGTTTTCCTGGATTGCCATAGCGCATATCGCCACCTTTTCGTACGCACAGAGCGTCCGACATATCCGGCGATAGAGCAAACCGTGAATGCGGCTTTTTTCCAGGGCTGCTTCGGCCGACGGAGCAATGGGTAAAGACTTGTGCCCTCAATATTGTCCGGTTGCGGCATTTCCAGCAGCTCGCAAAGTGTAGGCACCAAATCGACAAGCTCTACGATCTCGTCACAAACCGCCGGATTGCTCATCTTTCCGGGGATATGCACCATCAGCGGAACACGCGTAGTCTGCTCGAAAAGCGTATACTTGCTCCAGAGGTTATGTTCGCCTAACTGGAAACCGTGGTCGCTCAGGATAATTACGATTGTATTGTCCCGTAATCCCTCGCTTTCGAGGGCGTCCAGTATCAGGCTTATCTGCGCATCTATAAACGAAGCACAGGCGTAATACGCCATGACGGCTTTTCTTGCCGCAAGTGGCGTGACAGGGTGCTTGTAATGACTGTTGAAAATGTCGTAATTACGCCCGTTGCGTTTTGCGATGTCCGGGATGTTTTCATCTCTCTCAGGTGGTGCCTGTGGCTCGGGGATATCATTCAGATCGTAAAGATCCAGGTACTTTTTCGGGCAGCGCAAAGGCGTGTGAGGCTTGGAGATCCCCACCGACAGAAAGAACTGTTTCTTCGTTTTCGCCATTTCTTCGAGAATATGCACGGCCATTCGAGCTTTTCTGCCGTCGCCTTCCTGTTCTTCCAGCAGGCCTGAGTCGCCGACAACATTGGCCTGGGGCTGCTGGAACATTGCCCTGGCCTTGTTGTATTCACGCGTGCCTTCTTTAGCCGTTCGCCAGATTTTATCCCGCTGTGCCTTCAGTTCTTTCAGGCGTTTTTCTTCTTCGGGGTCAGCCGAGTATCGAAAACGCGGCCGGGGCAGCAATTTCAAAGCATCGTTCAGATATTTTGGATAACCTTCCGAACGACCTTTGTAGCCTTTTGGGCGCTCACAGAATTCGAGCCGGTCGAAGGCTCCGAGCTGTTTCTCCGCCGTCCACGTGTGATGAAACAGCTTGCCGATATTAATGCTGTATATGACCTTTCGCCTGAGCAGCTCCGGCAGTGACATTGTTCCTTCGGGCAGGAGACGGTCCATGGGATCCGAATTTGTATAGACCCGGGTCGAGTCGGGCCGAAGCCCCGTCAGAAACGAGCTGCGGGATGGATTACACATGGGTGCCTGGCAATAGCATCTTTCGAACCGAACGCCGCCGACGGCAAATCGGTCCAGGTTCGGCGTTTTGGCGAGCGGATTGCCGTAGCATCCCAGCGAAGCGGCGGTCATGTCTTCGATGTCGATAAGAAGAACATTCATTTTTGAAGTGCCCGGCGAACCGGCTTGCCCGGCGGCTTTCGCTTTGACGTCAGGAATCAAAGAGGCGGCGAGTCCGGCTGTCAAACACTTGATAAAATCACGTCGTTTCATGTCCATTACTTTCAGGAAATCATCATTATTGCTGTTTGTAGAACCATACATTTCGGATGATTCAGGCTACCTCAAAAGAGCAGGCGAATCAAGATGTATTTACCGGACACAGGCAAAAAAGCCGCCGCTCTGAACAAAGAAACTTGACGGAACCGAATTGCCGGTTAATAATGACGCAGATTCACGAAACACAAGCAGTCTATATTATGTGCTGTGCTCACAAAATTAAGGATTCAATTAATAAGGAGATTCGATATGACCTGCAGGTTTGTGAAACGAAAGCTGTATGTATTGGCGCTGATTTTGGCGGGATTTATAATGGCCGGCTGTGTCGCCGTACACTCGAAGGAGACACATAAAAGCCCATCAGAACACAAAACGACACATAATGCCAATAGAATTCGTCTCGAACACGTTGCCGTTAACGTTGAGAATCCCGTCGCGATGGCGAAGTGGTACTGCGAAAATCTTGGAATGAAGGTTGTCAGGAAAGGACCGCCACCCGTCAACATGCATTTCATTTCCGACGCGAAGGCGAACATGATGCTGGAAATATATCATAATCCGCCGGACGCCGTACCGGATTACCCGTCGATGAATCCGCTGACGCTTCACATCGCATTCATGGTTGACGACGTGGAAGGGACATGCCGGAAACTCGTCGCCGCCGGCGCTACGATCGCGACTGATATCACTGTAACCGGCAGCGGCGACAAACTCGCCATGCTTCGAGATCCATGGGGTGTTTCCATACAATTCGTAAAGCGAGCCAATCCCATGCTCTCACATTAGGTTAGGCACAATGCAGCAAACAACAAAAAACAAA
>DQCG01000319.1:6355-9303 GCA_003533825.1 Phycisphaerales bacterium | reverse complement strand
AAATTAGATGCGGTAGCCCTGGTTTCATGTACTCATGAGAAAAATCAGCGTTTATAACTGAAATCTGATATTTTTCTCGAAAAATTGCAAATTTCGGGTAAAAAACGCATTGCCGGCCCGTCCTACTAACAGATGACCGGTCGATTAGATACAAAAAAATCAAAGCGTATATGATTGAAGATAAATTATTAATCTGGCAATGTAAACAGGGCTGTCGTGCTGCGTTTGAGCGTGTATATGAAAAGTACGAAGGTGACTTGCGAACGTTAGCGGCTAATCTTTTGGATGACAAAACTGCGGCCGAAGATATTGTGCACGACGTCTTCATCTCGCTGTTGCGGGTTGTGGACAAGTTCCAGTTGAGAAGCAGTCTGGCGGGGTACCTCAAAACCAGCGTTGCGAACAAGGCTCGGGACTATCGACGCAAAAAGCGGCCTCAAGCCGTCGCGGTTAACGATGTCGAGTTGGCGGTGTCGGATGACAAGGGGCCGGTCGAACGGATTGTGCAGAGCGAGTTGTTGCGGAAATTGGATGCCGCGTTGAGCCGGCTGCCGTATGAACAGAGAGAGGCAATTGTGCTCTATCTGCACGGACAAATGAAGTTTAAGACCATCGCCAAATTACAGAATGTGTCGATCAAGACGGCCCATACCCGGTACCGGGCTGGCTTAGATGGATTGAAGTCGATGTTAAACAGTGAGCTGAGAGAATGAAACCTGCAGAAAAACTCGAAAAACTAATCAAGGAGAAGCGTTATAAAGCCGGTGCCGAGACATACGACAAGGCTCTCGGCAGCTTTCTGCAGGCCGTGGACGAACACATAAAACAGAAATCGGCTCAGACCAGGCCAAAGATATGGAGAAAAATCGTGAATAGCAGAATAACAAAATTAGCCGCTGCGGCAGTAATCGTGGTTGTAGCGTATGTTGTCATACACCAATCCGGCGGCTCCATCGATGTCGCCACAGTCTCATTCGCACAAATAACAGAAAATATGAAACAAATGCCATGGATGCATGTCGTCACGGAAGGAACAGACATAGTAGACGTTGAGGGTTGGGTCTGCTTTGAACGGAGAAAACTGGTCAAGAAATGGGCCGACGGTTGGATCAGGTTCCATGACGATTTGAAACAGGTATTCCAAGTCTATGATCCTGATTCCAACACGGTCACGATTTCACGTGGCAAGGCTGACGCGTTCTCCTTAGTGGGTAGCTCGGCGCTGGGTTTTCCCAGACTTGTGATGGAGCAATTCGAGCAAGCCGGCAGGAGCGTCGTTCGGGAACCAGGGAAATACAAGGGAAAGGATGTGACGATTTTCAAGATCGGCGGGTTTGTGGGCGAAATGGGCATGGATATGAAATTCGAGATGGCAGTCGAGGCCGAGAGGAACGTCGTGCTTTTCCTGAATCATAAACGTTACGACAAAGCCGGCAAACTGGTACTTGAAGGAAATGTGTATTTTGACTACCCTGAAAAGGGACCTGAGAGTATTTACGATGTGGGTGTCCCCAGGTCGGCAAAAACAGTCCGCGGCGAAAAAGAAGAGGAAAAAACTGCCTACGACAAGGCTTTTAAAGAAGCGGTCTCGGTGGTCGACACAAGGGAGAACTGGCCCGAAGCTCATGATCTTGCGATAGCGTACTGGCAAGCAAGAAACGCTAAGAATTATGACGAAATGGCAATATACTGGCCCGGCTCGGCGACATGGAATCGCAAGGCTCTTAAAAAGGAAGAACCAGTCGAGTACGTATTTGGTGAAGTCCAGCCGGGAGAAATAGAAGGCTGTCTTATTGTCCCCTATGCGAGTAAAAACTACTTTGGAAAGCACGGTAAATACAGCCTGGAAATGAGACTGAGCAACGAAAAGAGCAGCAAAGGTCGATATTATATCGTCTCCGGCAACTAATCGTCGGAATCACAACTCTAAGAACTATCAAATCGATTGCAAAAAAGAAGCCGATAGATTGATATTTTGCTCTTGCTTTCGGAACCGCTCGCTGTTATATATTTCAGGTTATGGAAACTAAATTGGCCGTTCCCATAGCAGCGAGAAATATCGACCAGGCCCAGACGCAAATCAAATCTGCCGTGGCCACAGGGGCGGATATAATCGAGCTGCGGACCGATTATCTTGAGAACCTTAACGTCGATCTGGTTAAAAAAATGATTGCCGGGGTTAAAAGTGACGGCGATAAAAAAATCCCTATCATCGTAACCTGCCGAGATAAGCAGCAGGGCGGGGCAATTGACTACCCGGCCGGGCTGAGGATCGATATCCTGGCGGCCGCACTGAAAGCCGGTGCAGACTTTATCGACTTCGAGTACGACAATTTCCTCTCTACTGAATGCCAGGAAAGAATAAGGCTGGCTCTCTCGCAAAGCTCGAAGGGTCGGCTGATTCTGTCGGCGCACGACTTCGAAACAAAATTCGACAATATCGGAAAATTGTATCGGAACATCTTGAGTATATATCCCGTGGCGATACCCAAGCTTGTCTACGCCGCAAATCACATCAATGACTGCTTTGACGCCTTCGATTTGCTGAATCAGACCAGTGCCGAGCGGATTATCTTCTGCATGGGCGCCGGCGGTCTTATCAGCAGAATCCTCGCCAAAAAGCTCGGCTGCTTCGTCACCTTCGCAAGTATCGATGAGTCAAACGCCACGGCACCGGGCCAGTTGACCGTTAAAAACCTCAAGGAACTGTACCGCTACGATTACATAAATACCGAGACCAGGCTTTTCGGCGTGATTGCCGACCCGGTCGGGCACTCGCTCAGTCCGGCGATTCATAACGCCTGCTTTGCCGATAAGGGAATGAATAAACTATACCTGCCTCTGCTGGTCGAGGGCGGTCAGTACGAATTCGACTCGTTCGTGCACAACGCTCTGCTGCGAAAGTGGCTGGATTTTCGCGGTTTCAGTATAACGATCCCGCACAAGCA
>DQCG01000319.1:0-6339 GCA_003533825.1 Phycisphaerales bacterium | reverse complement strand
AAGATCGGGGCGGCCAATACCCTGCTCGTCGGCCCGGATGGCAAGCTGGAAGCCTACAATACCGACTACGCCGGCGCCCTGGATGCTATTACCAAAGGGATGAAAATTTCAAGAGCCAAGCTGAAGGACCTGCCGGTTGCCGTTGTCGGCGCCGGCGGCGTGGCACGGGCCATCGTGGCCGGACTTAATGACGCCGGGGCTAATATCAGGATTTACAACCGGACCATCGAGAGGGGCCAAAAGCTCGCCGCCGAGTTTGACTGCGAGTTCGCTCCGTTGGACGATTTAAAGAATTTAGATGCAAAATTGCTGATAAACTGCACCAGCATCGGCATGCACCCCAACGTCGAGGCTGCGCCGGTGCCGAAAGAATCCCTTAAGAGAGGGATGGCGGTCTTCGATACTGTGTACAATCCCGCCCGGACCCTGCTGCTCAAAGAGGCCAAAAAGAAAAGAATGAAAACCATCGACGGCATCTCAATGTTCGTCAACCAGGCAATGGCACAATTCAAACTCTTCACCAACACTAACGGCAATCCGGAACTCATGCGAAAAGTCGTCTGCGATTCGTTAGAGGTGGAATAAGCTGAACATATTTAATTGTTGCTCTTCGATAGTGATTATTGGTATATTGAAAGTAGCAAAAGGGACAAATTCTCAGTTTCAACTGAAATGATGCAGAAAGTGAGAAAATTATAAATGGTTGCAATGAGTCAAATAAATGAGTGCGTGGAACGGATCGGTCGCCAGATCGGAGCCGAACGTGTGATATTGTTTGGATCTCATGCCCAGGGTACACCATCGACAGATTCAGATGTCGATCTGCTGGTGATTGCGGACACATCTCTATCACCACCTGAACGTTATTGTGCTGTTAGGCGTATGTTAGCTGATGTCCCTTGCAGCTTCGATATTGTTGTCAGGACGCCGGACGAATACGCCCGGTGGCGATCAGTAGTGAATAATATCGTTTATTTTGCAGATAAATACGGGAAAGTTCTCTATGAACGAGCAGAATCATGAGGTCGACTTAGCACAACGTTTCCGCGATATTTTGCTTGTGAAATTGGAATAATTAGTATGGTTGATGTTCCGAAACAGATTGAATATTGGAGAACGAGCAGTGACGAGGACTTTGCCGCGGCTCAATCCCTGTTGGAAAAAGGGCATTTGCGACATAGTTTGTTCTTCGCGCATCTTGCTATTGAAAAGATTCTAAAGGCGCACGTGACTAAGCAGACAAAAGACATTCCTCCTCGCATACATAATCTGGTCCGGCTTGCCAAACTTGCACAATTAAACCTTAATCAGGATCAATTGGAGTTTCTCCGTGAGTTCAATCTCTATCAATTAGAAGGTCGATATCATGACGATAAGCCGGTGCCGATTGATACAGGCTTAACGCAAAAAGAAATCCTGAGAGCGGAAAAAATGTTAATATGGTTGATGACACGATTATAGCAACGATAAAGAAATATCTGGCTTCATTGCCAGCTTTTGGCATTCATGCCTGCCGTGCTGTATTGTTTGGTTCATATGTCCGGGGCAAATCCGATGAATATAGCGACATAGATTTAGTCGTGATCGCTCCGGAGTTCGATGGCTCGCGTGAAATTTCGCTGGTTAAAGCACTCTGGCGGGCAACTGTCACCGACAGCCGTATCGAGCCGATTCCCTGCGGCGAGCAGGAGTGGGAGACGGATGGGAGTCGTCCTATCCTCGAAATAGCCCGGCGTGAGGGTGTTATGATTACTGTATAGTATCTCTTGCGGAAAAAAACCGACGATGTCACCCCTGCGAAGTACGTGTTTAGCCGACCTCTTGTATTTTTGACCATCCCCAAAGCCTGCGGCTTTGAGGCTGCCACCCGATTTACATCAACCCTGATGGGTGGCAGCCTCATCCCGATTGTTGTTATCTGCCTAAGGCACGCCCAAGGCGGGGATGGGGATGGCTCTTACCGCGGGAATGACAAATACTGCTTCCATAACAGGGATTAGCTAATAAAATCGAGATTCGGAATTTTCTTTGCATTTACAGCTTAATTCCCTCTGTATCTGTTTTTTGTGGTTGTCTCACATTACCTGAAATTTATATGGAAAAATGTTGGCATTTTTTATCGAAAACACTAATATATACCAACAAGTTGGTAATTTAGCGAAAATTCAACCCCTTACATTTGAAAGGAGCCAGTTATGACTCGGTCTCGAAACACTTTATTTATTTGCGCCTTGCTGATTTTCTCAATCAATTTTGCTCAATCGAACACGGCTATCGCGCAAAGTTCCCCGGCGGAAAAACTGGTAAATACGCTGCCGGATAACGTAGTGGGATTCGTTGCCACCAGCGGCGGCGACAGCCTGAAACCCGCGTTTGAGAAAACCATCATTGGCCGGGTATGGAACGATGAGGGTGTACGGACATTTCGTGAATCCATAAAGAAAGAACTCATTTCAAAAGCCGGACAGGAAATGCCGGAACTGAAAGAGGCTAATGTCTTCGAAATAGCGGAGGGTATCATTCACCAGGTTTTGGCAAGGCCTTTTGTGATTGGTGCCGCTCGAAAAGATACCACGCAGGGCCCGCCGATTTACGGCTTCGCCATCCTGGATGCCGGGCCGCGCAAGGCGGAGATGGCATCATCACTGGCAAAGCTGGAGTCGTATGCCGATGAAGGCGATATCGTCGAAATCGAGGTCGGCTCGGTTAAGATGCACGGCCCGAGAGATCCCGGCGACGTTCCCGGGTACTGGGGCTGGGTTGGTAATTATTTTGTCTTTGCGATAAACGACGGCGATGGATTGGCCATTAAGTATCTGCAAAGCAACGTTAGCAGGCCGTCACCGGTATATCTTAAAAATGTCCCCGGTACCGGCGATGCACTTGTGGCTCACGTCAACCTTGACAAGATGTTCAATATTTTAAGTTTGATCGCAGGGATGGAAGGCGGCGAGGGCGAGGAAGTATTTGCAGCGGTCGAAGCCGTAATCAAGGAGCTGGGCCTGAATAACGTCAACTCTTTCACGGAAAGGGTGGGATTTGACGGCCCGGATATAGTGAGTAACTGCCTTCTTGAGATGCAGGAGCCGCGAACCGGCCTGATCACAAATCTTAAACCAATAAATCTTTCAATGTTCGATATGGCCGATCCCTGCGCAATAAGCGCCACGGCTGTAAACTGCGACATAGCGGGAATGTACGATACGATAATGAAGGCGGCCAGAACGGTCATCGGCGATGATTTTGCCGAGGTCGAGCAGGGAATCGCCGCAGTTGAGGCGGAATTGAATTTCAAGATTCGTCAGGGCCTGCTGGAAAGCCTCAGCGGGCCGATGCTTTCTTACGTTCTGCCCGGCGGTGCAACAATGCAGTCACCCCAGGGCGGATTCGTAATTATCGCCGGACTGAAGGATGCGAAGCTGTGGACTGAATCAATGTCAGCACTGGGTAAGTTCGCCACAGAGCAAAGCGATGGCATGGTCCAGGTCAGCTCGCAGGTTCAGGATGGAAGGACCGTCCATACATGGGCGGTAATGCCGCTGGCGATGGCCCAGGTCATGCCAAGCTGGACGATACTGGGTGACCGAGTCGTTATCGGCTCTAATCCGGCGACGCTCACATCGGCCGTTAACCAGATCGATTCAGGAACAAAATCGATACGCAGCACGGACGGATTCAGAAAGGTAACGGCCAAGTTGCCCGGCAATCTGGTATCTTTCAAATATGGCGACTCGAAACTTCAGTTCATCCAGTTAACCACGGCGTTGCAGCAATTCTGGCCGATGGCAACTATGTTCGCTTCTAACGCCGGCCTGAAACTGCCGTTTGTCCTGCCGCAACTGTCGCATATCGCCGAGGATATGGGGCCTTCGTGTCAGTATTCATGGCTCGACGCAAAAGGAATGCGATCGCATTACCGCGGGGCGGGGATCGAGCCGTCACTCGGAGCGGTGGCCGGCGGCGCCGTAGGAGCCGGGATATTGATGCCGGCCCTCGCACGGGCACGCCAGCAGGCCCGACATGTTGTATCCATGTCGAATTTGAAACTGTTAGGAACATCGGTCATCATGTATGCCGACGACCATCAGGGAAAGCTGCCGGATAATTTCGAGCAGGCGAAAGAGTACTATAAAGATTCCATAATTCTCGAATCGCCTCTGAAGCCCAAAGGTTTCGACGGACCCTGCTATATCTACGTCAATGGCCAGTCTATGAAAGACAAATCACCTGGCAGGCAGATTATCATTTATGAAAATCCTAAATACTGCAAGGACACGATCAATGCCGCGTTCCTCGATGGCCACGTCGAAAGGATGCCGCGGAACAGATTCCGTGAAACGCTCGAAGCAACATACAAACAGCTCGGCAGAGAAATGCCCGAAATCTAATTAAAGGACTCCCGATAACCAGAACCTTAAAAAGATTTTCGTACTGTAAAGCAGTTATTCATAGCCGGTCTGTAGGATGGTGCAGCTTGTACCTTAGGCACGAGCTGCCCCGCCATTAGGCTTCCCCAGGGAAATGCAGTTTTTAATAATCCTTAAATCCTCTCATCCACTCCGGCCAGTCTTCGGGCTGCACGCCGCCGGCCCTGGTCCAAGGGCCGGTCGTGTCAGATCGGTCGTTCCATTTCAGTGTCCATAGCTCCTTAAGACCGATTCTCCTAACCGACCAATCCATGAATAAACCGTTGATGTTTCCGTTGTGCCTGTTTATGCAAAAGTCCTCTTCTCCACCTAATGGCTCGAAATGTGGCGGCTCCTTGTTGTTGTTGTGTCGACCTTGCCAAAATACGCCATCGAGAATCACCGGTTTGTTAGCCTGTGCTCTGGTAAAATATATATTCCCATTCTCTTTAACCAATTCGTTGTTAAGGCCGTAGCTTCCTATAAAACGTGGTGAAGGGCTTACAATCTCCCATGCCTTAAAGACTGAGCCTGGTCTACATCTCATCTCCCAACCTTCGCTTGAATTATAGTGACGGCCAAATCCGAGTTCATTCCGGACCCTTATAGCCATAGGGCAACAGGCGATGTCTTTGGTATTTAGTTTGTGAAATACGGGAGGTTTGTTGGGATCGCCATCCGGCAGCCACGAACCCCGAAAAAACCACACAATTGAACTATCGGGGATCCCGCCCTCATTGTCTTCCACGTACAACACCAATATGGTTCCCCACTGCTTGAGATTTGCCTTACAGACAACTGCCATTGCCTGCTTTCGGACTATTTGCAGTACCGGCAAAAGAATCGCCATTAGCAGAGCGACAATGCTAATCACCACCAACAGCTCGATTAACGTAAAGCCTTTGACTTTCCACATGGCGGATTCTTCTGCTTTTTTTAGCATTACGGTCCACCTTCTGATTAATATCCAAACCTGCCCCAGGTTGCCTTTTGCAGCCTTTGCAGGTCGTAAAGGCCATCCTTGGTCTGGGGCTCGCAGAAATGTTCTCCCAGTATTTCAAAATTCCTCGGCGTGATCATACGGGGCATGTTTACGGTCTCACTGCCTTTCCATTTCCAGTACTCGGCGTGACCATCGGCCATCGAGAGCGTCACACCATCGTTATGGTGTATCGGTGGAGGGCAATCACTAATCCACCTCGCGTACAGATACTCGACTTTGAAACTGGTGTTGAACGCACGTGCCTGGCCCTCATCGACAAAGACAGCGCGCTGGCCAGCACCCGGACTCACGATCTCGGTGAGTCTGGTCAACCGTAGGAACGTACTGCCGACGCGTATACCTATCGGCGGAGAGGATCCCCCGGAATCCTGCAAGTAGGTGCCATCCACAAGAGAGCCGTTTACAGCGGGGACAGTGGAATATGTTAGGACGTGTCCCACGCGACCACGGGGACATCGATAAATATCGACGTTTTTGATCCACGGCCAGAGCGAGCCTTTATCAGCGTGCGCTATCAGTTCGGCGCGTGTGCGGCTGTTTTCGGGAAGAAAGGCCCTACCTGCCCAGCCCTCCCGGTAAATACTACCACTTCGGCCACCGTATGGGCTGCCACAGGCGATCTTAGCATCGTGTTCTTCAGCGTAGGCGATCCATGCCAAGGTAAGCTGTTTCAGATTGCTCAAACAGACCACGCGCTGGCCCTGCTCTCTTGCACTGTGCAGCACCGGTATGAGCAACGCCAGCAACAGCGCAATCACAGCAATCACCACCAGAAGTTCGATAAGTGTAAATCCAGCGCAGTGAGAGATATTTCTTCTAACTCGCCCCGCCAAAAATCCGCTTTGCCGGCCGGCAATTTTCTTGCACAACCGGCCAAATTTTCTCGCCCCGCACATCATGACTCTGCTTCTTATAGACGACGATTCATTT
>DQCG01000683.1 GCA_003533825.1 Phycisphaerales bacterium | reverse complement strand
TCGGGGACGCTGTAGGTCCAAAGGCATAAATCGTAATATGCCGGATCTTTCTGGGGCAGCCGTATCGGCTTGTTCACATTACCATCTATGTCTACGTATGCGATATAAGTTCTGGTGAACACGCCGCTGCCTCTTTTGCTGCTGAAAGCTATCCATCGGCTGTTACTCGAGAAGCTATGCCAGCTTTCACTGTCGTCGCTGTTGATATTGAGCCGGCGGTGTTTGTACTCTCCGGTTTTTGTTGCTGCTTCGAGATCCATCATATACAGGTCGCTGCTGTGCTGATAGACCGGGAAGCAGCCGTAATTGCACATGCAGAATAAAAGCCAGCGGCCATCAGGGCTGATTCGTGGCAAAAGTATACTCAAGCCCGTATCCTTGGTCGAAAGCACCGATTCCAGTTGGCCCCACTGGTCGCGGTCGATGTCGTAACTGATACGGACGAGATCGTATTTTATCTGGTCATAGGATTCGGGAACGACGGTCTTATCCGACCACGTCACCGGCGCGCTGCAGAAATACAGGTACCGGCCGTCAGCGGACCAGGTCGGGTATGTTTCGAGTCGGTCCTTTCTGGCAAGATTTGGAGTGGTCTTTACAGTTTTTGAGTCAACATTGTAATAAGCCATCAGAGAATCAAAGTCCATCACATCCCGGACCTCGCTTGCGGCCGAATGAAAAAGTTGCCTGACTTTGTTGACAGAAAATGCGGCAATCTTTCCGCTTGGATGCCAGGATGTATATCCAAACTTTGTGCCAATCTTTCGTACTTTGTCACCTTCGATCAGCAAAGCCGAGCTACGGTAAACCGGGCTGCGGATGCCTATGAGCATTTTTTCGGTACGGTTTCCGCAAAAAGAATGGCAGTTCACACAACCGTGCTTGAAATAACCATTATTTAATATAGTTGATTCATCGAAACTGCTCAGATTACGCTGGTAGATACCCATAGTTCTCCAGGTGCCGTGGCCCGGTCGAATCTTTCGATATACGAGAAAAGTATCAATGTCCTCAGGAGCGATCCGTGCGGTGAGGGCTTGAAAGCGGGACCACCGGATATTTTCTCCTTTGGAAGATGATGCACCAGCGACGGATTCGACATAGACATCCATATTGAGCTGCCGGCCGCGGTTCAAATCAAGAAGCTCATACCAGGTTCGCTTCGGAATCACAATTTTAGGAGTCTTGCTGAATATCTCGATGGGATTTCCCCTTTTCGAGTATATTTTGACAAAATAGCCTGAACCATCCTGCTGTATGATAAAGTTCAGGGGAGCGATGTTAGGCGGAATAACAGTACCGGTATAATCCGGCTGGACTTTTGCTCGTCGGTCGATGAAACTGTATTTCGTAATCGTGACTTTTCTGTCACGGCAGGAATAAAGCAACGAAACAGATATAAGTGCGCATACGATTATCGTGTAAATGAGTTTAGCTTTCCTGGTTTTATATAATTTTGCTTTCATACGCTTATGCGATTGAGTCATTTATTCGCACCGGATGATCCATACACATAATAGAATAAGTAAGTATTGCAGAATTTTTTCGATAGCTCTTTAGAGGCAGCTTGCTTGTTCCCGCCGTAACTACTGATAATCCGGGAAAAGTCTTCAATCTGTCGACGCTTTTGAGGACTTGATAAGTAACCGCTTAGATTGAGAGACTTTCCTGTTCCGTATATATAGATAAGAGCCGCTTCTTCATAATGTGTGGGCAGTTCGGGATAATCGAAATCCTGTAACCGCTCAAGATTCTGGACAAGTTTGCCTAAATGCTTGTTTAACATGTACCAGGCCATCAGATATTCAAACGCCATGCGATTTTGACCGTTCCTCTCTAAGAGCCACGAAAGAGTCCTCTCCTTGAAAAGGGTGTAAATGGGGCAATCCTTGTCCAGGCACAAGGAGCGTAGATGCTGAATGTACTTGTCCGTGGAGAGATCCGGGTTGGTTTCCAGAAGGTCAAGATAGTGTTTCGCCCAGTCAGCATGAAAAAGAGTCTTGCTGAGCACGCTGAGATAGATTTTGGCGGTGCCTAAATTGCCTTTGACCATATTTAGCAATGCCAGTCGCTGCAATACCATGGGACGATCCCCGAGCCCTTCGAGACATTCAGTCAGCGCATTTTCAGCCATGTTCACAACACCGAGGTCCAAAAAAACGTCGAAGATTTGCCAGTATGTCCATTTATATTTCTTATCAGATAGAAACAGGTAATTCGGATGCTGGGGCCAGGAGAACATATCATAGCCGAGTCGGCCGACATGATACAAAGCCCTATTGACTGCGTGGGCTATAAAGGGATCTGTGGGATATCGCCGGGCGGTCGTGAGCAAATCCGGCCACATCTTGTGGTAGGCATAGTAATCAACCTTAAACCGGGTCCTAAGATTATCATTGCGGGAAAAGAAAACAACACTGCCGGCAATAGCAAGCAAAAGCAGCGATTCAACGGCCCATTTGAGTTTTGGTGAGCGTCTATACCGGGAAAATATTTTTAACAGTAAGTTAGATGATTTATTTCGGTGTTTTTTTCCTGACTTTCTGCCGGCCCGCTTTTTAGCAGAATGAAGTCTTTTACCGAGTATCTGTAAAAGACCAAATACAAAAAGTGTCAAAGGCAGGAGTAAGTACAGTAAATAGACGGTTGTCACTTCTCTTTTCCGAGCTTCATAATAAAGAATTTTCCAGGAGAAAGGTAATGAGTTGCAAAAGGCATCGATAATACTAACGCGAAAGACAAGAAGGCCCACTATGTATGGAATAACAGCAGCAGATAACAAACAAAACAGGCTCATCTTCCACCGCAACCTGAAAATCAATTCGTATATCGCACAGACAACCGCAAAAAGAAGAAATGCTCCGCCGGCAAGGTAATACAGAATTACAGACAGGAATAAAAAAGTAATCAAATAGCTGAGAGTCGTAGTCCGCGATAAAGTCATCTTTACGTACAGACACGATATAAGTAACGCGGTCAATAAAGCCGTTGTTGTAGAAAAGTAATAAGTGTACCGGCTATAAAGAACAAGCAGAAGAATCGGTAAGACAAAACAAATCCAGCGAATTCGCCGTAAGTTTGCTGCTTTCAAGAGATAGTCTATACATACGCTGAGCAGCCAGGCTTGCACTGTCACAACAAGAGCTCCTGCCCAGGAATAGTAGAAGAGCTGAGACAGGAAAGCTGATAGATATTCGACAGGCCCGCCCGGATATGACAGAAACGGCAGGAAAAAAGTCCAGCCTTTGTAAAAGACGGGGAAATTTGTAATAACGCCGGCCCCATGATATATAAGCCGCAGATCCACATAGAGCCAGAGATACAGGTAGAAAAGAATAAAAAAGAGAAAGCTTTGTAGTAACCGTTCCAGGCCCCGGCTTGAATGCTGCTTTATTGTACCTTGTGAACAAGATTGCGAAACAGACATCCGACCTGAAGATTTTGGAAGCGAATTCAACATCACTTTCCTATACTACATAATCTGAAACTTCCCATATACATTTCGCTGAAACAGTTCTGTACACTTCAAGTACTATAGTACCAAAATTTCATCTCAATTTCACTGATTTTCCGACAAGTTCAGCATACGACATCGCAAGCGTACAACAGTGTCATTCGTTACTCTTGCCACAAGTACGAATAAGGGATATACTAAGAAAAATAACCATTGAAAGATATAATAACCGGACGTTGCAGGGATATTATAACGGGGCCGATGTAATTGGATCACTGAAAATATTTACATAAGAGGCGGTTAAAATGCATAGTATTTCCAGGAGAAACTTTATCAAGTCGACTGTTTTATGCGGGATTGGAGCAGGCGTCATGTCCTGCCAGTCGAATATTCGGAGCACCAGGCAAAAGAATACTCGTTACATCGCAGCCTACGATACCGAATCGCCGGATTGTCTCGTGGCGTGCCGTAAGATCGTAGAGGTCCACAGGCGATTCGAAATGCCGGCAACATTTTTCGTACTCGGCAAGACGCTCGATGCCAATCCCGCCGAATATCGCGAGCTTCTGGATGATCCCCTTTTCGAGATTGCAACGCACACTTACTCGCACCGGATGCTGCGCGACAACGATTTCTGCGGCTCGGCCATCTCGCTGGAGGAAAAACAAAAGGAAATCTTCGCAGGAAAAGAATCTGTCGAGCGTGCCTTCGAGCGGCCCTGCATCGGTTTGCGGCCGGGCTGCGGTTTCGACAATGCACTTAGGGGCGAGCCGGAGGTATTGGAACTGCTTCGCGAGGCAGGCATTCAATATGTCAGCAGCCTTCTCTGGGGGCCGGACTATTCGCTCCCGGCACTGCTGCGGGAGCCTTTTAACTATAAGGATGAAGGCTTTCCCGAAATATGGGAGCTGCCCGGCCACGGCTGGCATGAAAATCTTCTCAAAGACCATAATGGGTGGGGGCCGAGGAGGCTCACATTGTGGCCTTCGCCTTTTCCGGAAGCTATAGCAGGCGGTTTCTGCAAAACTCCTGAGGATGAATTCAAAGTCAACCGGGTCTTTCTGGATAGAGCGCATGAGTCGGGCAAATCGTTCGTATCTTTGATCTGGCATCCATGGTCCCTGGACAAGTTCGATCCGGACATGAAAATGCTCGAGCTGACTTTAGCTCATGCCCGGCGCCTGGGACTAAAGCCTTGTACTTACGCTCAACTATACGAATCCGTATTGGATTCGGCTTAATCATGCTCATCCAAACCAAAGAGGATGTTCCGAAATAAAGCAGACACGGAAAATCTCAACTAATCGAGGACTGACTATAATGAAGTATGGACGTAAAAAAGTTTACTTTGTTTTAATAACCTTGCTCGTAGTTATAACACTGTTTCCGGTACGGTCTTGTCTGGCAGGCACTGAAATCAATTCCGGCGATAATTTGAATTCATCGGCGGCGATGCCGTCTGATTGGATGCAAGCCTGGTCCGATCCCGGCAGCAAGCTCCGTCCGATGCAGATAGTTCACGGTTTGGCCCCGCAGCAGGCTTCGCAGGCGGGCTTGGCAATTTTTAATAATCTGGGGTTGGGCGGCATCGTCTGCAACGTCAATTTTGACCGCTACATGCAATCTGAAGACCACTGGAACACGCTGGCCCAGGCTGTCAAAAGTTGCTCTCAGCTCGGATTGCGTGTATGGATATACGATGAGGACGGTTATCCCAGCGGCTCGGCGGGGGGGCTGGTACTGAAAAAAAATCCGGACCACGAAGCACTCTCACTAACTTACGATCCCGCCCGGTCGGAGCCTTTCGTACTGCGTCCGGCTTATGAGCATACGCACGCCAGCAATAATTACGGTGCCGCCAGAAGGTATCCGAACCTGATCGACGACAAAGCGATTAAAAGTTTCGTCGAAATAACACATCAAGCTTACCGGCAAAGATTAAGCGAATACTTCGGTAACACAATCGAGGCGTTTTTCACAGATGAACCTTCTCTGATAGCCGTCAATATAGGCGCTTTGCCGGAAAGTGTCAGAAAGAACGTCCGCGTAGTCGACCCGCCGGATGAAACTCTCGCCCCGCTGGCCTCTGTGCCGTGGGTGACGGAGTTACCTCAATTGTACGAGCAGCGTTACGGCGAAGATATCAACGCATCCCGTCGAAGCCTTTTTGTGGGTGATAAACAAAAAGACCGCAAAGTCCGGCGGCAGTTCTGGGCTCTGGTCTCGGACCTGGTCGCTAAGCGATACTTCGGCAGGCTACAGGAATGGGCCGCGGAGAATAACATCGCCTCTTCCGGACACACGCTGTGGGAAGAAATGCCGCTCCATCATGTCCCACTGTACGGCAACGTGCTGAAAGCCCTGCTCCGAATGGATATTCCCGGCCTGGATATGCTCTCGTCGGATCCACAGGCGGTGATTTATACCGGCTGGATGACCGCCATACTGCCCGCTTCGGCGGCGCTGTTCAACGGGGGACGAAAGGTCATGACCGAAGTAAGCGATTTCTCCCAGATCATGGGCAGTGGAAAGGCCGTTTCGCTCGAACTCATGCAGGCCACGGCCGCATGGCAGGCCGCCCTGGGAGTCACAGAGTTCACGCTCTACTACGATTACCGCAGGCGTTCGGCGGAAGATTATAGAAGCTACTGTAACTACGTGGGTCGTCTCAATGCCGTTTTGAGAGATGCCCGGCTGACCTGTCGCGTTCTGCTTTACTATCCAATCCACGATCTGTGGAGCGAATATCTGCCCATTCCCGGCAAGCTGACGGTCGAATCCCAGTCGGATCGGGCACGGATGCTCGTAAGCTCGTTCATGCAATTAGGCCGGCAGATGGTCAGGCGACAGGTCGCTTTCACACTGGCGGACCACGAGCTGATGAGCCAGGCGGATGTCAAAGGTGCGCAACTGAATGTACGGGGACATCGCTTCGGGGCGCTTGTCCTGCCGGCCGGCGCGATGCTGCCCGAGACGGCAATGGAAAAGATCGAACAATTTCGCTCAAACGGGGGAATAGTCATCCAGCCCGGAAAACAAGGAGCCGGCATTGACTTTGAGAAATTGTCCGGATTATATGCCGGCGGATTGCTGTCTATTCCGAATGACCGGATCGTCCTTGGGCGTTTCCGGCGAGACGGCAGGGAAATTCTTATTCTGGTGAATGTTTCTTCCGAGCCTTATCAGGGAGGAATTTCGTGTCGCAAATCCGCCGGATGGTTGGCCGCGGATCCCGGCACGGGATGTATTAATAAGGCCGTGATTGACGCGGAAGGGAAAATCAAAATCTC
>DQCG01000037.1:4440-10715 GCA_003533825.1 Phycisphaerales bacterium | reverse complement strand
CCCGACGTTTTTAGCTTGCCTTATTATACTTTTCGAGCCTAAAGTATAATAAGAATTCGATTATTAAACGAAAGTATAATGTAAGTTTAAGTCTTTGTATATATTGTAGATAGATGTATTTTTTTAGGTTCGCCACAGGATTTTCTACCAATATTACTTGAATTATTATACTTTTGGGCTAAAAAGTATAATGAGATTTCGGTAAATAAACGAAAGTATAATTAAGGTATGAAAGATTCCAATATCACAGACAACAGTTTTGGACGATTTGTTCCAACAATCGGCGGGCAAATGGCATTTGCGCCGAATGATTTGCCGCCGCAATTGGAATGGGCCCCGGAGCTTATTAAAGCTTTATCGGACGCAAGCCATGCCATAGGCCAATTGCATGGTATAGGGCTCAATTTGCCTAATCCAAATCTGCTGATAACCCCTTTCATCCGGCGGGAAGCGGAATTATCCAGCCGTATCGAAGGCACGCAAGCTGAATTGCGTGATATATATCTGTTCGAAATGCACGAACCTGCGGCCAGACCGGACATTACGGATGTTAGGGAAGTAGCCAATTATGTCCTTGCGTTGGAGCATGGATTAAAGCGGTGTAATGAGCTGCCTGTGTGCCTGCGTATGATAAAGGAGCTTCATAAGATTCTGCTCGAAGGCGTGCGCGGCGAGAGTGACAGACCGGGCAACTTTCGGACCGCCCAGAACTGGATCGGATCGAAAGGTTGCCCTATTGAGCAAGCCAGTTACATTCCTCCGCCGCCTGAACATATAATGATGTGCCTCGATGCCCTGGAGAAATTTCTTAATGTACCGATAGGAAATATCCCTATGCTGGCCTGGTTGGCAATGATCCATTATCAGTTTGAGGCGATACATCCCTTCCGCGATGGAAATGGCCGTATTGGTCGGTTGTTAATCGTGTTGTTGTTATGTGCTCACAAAGTGCTGGATAAACCACTTTTATATCTTAGTGCATACTTTGAACGCAACCGGCAGGAATACTATAATCGCTTGCTGCGGGTTAGCACCCATGGCGAGTGGGTGTCGTGGTTCATGTTTTTCCTGAGAGGGATTACTGAGCAGTCAACGGATGCATTCCGGAGATCCAGAGAACTGCTTCAACTCCAAAGCAAGTATCACAGCATGATAAAATCAAAAAGATCAGCCCTTCAAATCAAGATTGTCGATCTGCTTATGGAGCGCCCAGTCCTGACTATTCCCTATGTGGGCAGACATTTCAACGTTACGTATGTTACGGCAAGAAACAACATCGTCAAACTTGTGAAAGCAGGAATTTTGAAAGAAGCCATAGGTTCCAAACGATGTAAGGTATATTTAGCCGAAGAAGTGTTAGAGATTATAAACAGGCCTTTCTTTATGGGCTGAAGATGTAACGAATAGAAGATATCAATACTTTGTTTTTTTATTTTGATCCCAGGAAGGAAAGTAACGGCATATGAGTCAATGTGATTATACACGGCGGGGGTTTTTGAAGGCGATGGGGGCTGAGGTGGTGGTTCTGGCTTCGGCGGGCAATCTAATAGCGAGAGAGCGAAAGGCTGCGGGCAAGCCAAATATTTTGATGATTCTGGTTGATGATCTGGGGTATGGGGATTTGTCGAGCTATGGAGCGACGGATTTGAAGACGCCGCATATCGACGGGCTCGTTTCGGCCGGGATGCGGTTCGATAATTTCTATGCCAACTGCCCGGTCTGCTCGCCGACAAGGGCGGCGCTGTTGAGCGGGCGCTATCCCGATATGGCCGGTGTGCCGGGAGTGGTTCGCACGCATATCACCAATAGCTGGGGCCACTTGGCACCGCACGTAGAGCTGCTGCCGAAGCTGCTGAAGCCGGCCGGCTACCACACCGCCATCGTCGGTAAGTGGCATCTCGGCCTGGACTCACCCAATACGCCGAACGAGCGTGGCTTCGACCACTTCGGCGGCTTTCTCGGCGATATGATGGACAACTACTATAACCACCGCCGGCACGGCAATAATTATATGCGTCTGAACGGCAAAGAAATAGATCCCAAAGGCCATGCTACTGACCTGTTCACGCAGTGGGCCGTCGACTACATCCGAAATTGTGTCGAGGGCGTCCCGCCCTCGAATCACGGGCAAGATGCCCGCGACACGAAGCCCTTCTTTTTGTACCTGGCCTACAACGCTCCGCACACGCCGATCCAGCCGCCCGCCAACTGGCTGGAGCGAGTGAAGAAACGCCAACCCGGCATCGATGACAAGCGAGCCAAGCTCGTAGCCCTTATCGAGCATCTCGACGACGGCATAGGCAAAGTCATCACGGCGTTAAAAGCCGCCGGAGTCAGCGACAACACGCTCGTTATATTCACATCCGACAACGGCGGACAACTTAATGTCGGAGCCAACAACGGCCCCCTGCGTGCGGGCAAGCAGGACATGTACGAGGGCGGGATACGCGTGCCGATGTGCGCTGTCTGGCCGGGCAAGATTCAGCCGGGCACGAGCAGCGATCGCATCGCGCTTACGATGGACCTGTACCCGACCATTTGCGAAGCGGCCGGGGCGAAAATCGCTCAGAAGATCGATGGGCGAAGCATCCTGCCGATGCTGCTGGGTAAATCGCAGCCGGCCGAGGATCGCTTTTTGTTCTGGGTACGTCGCGAGGGCGGCGGCTACGGCGGGCGGGCATATTACGCTGCACGTTACGGCGACTACAAGCTCGTGCAGAACAATCCTTTCGAGCCGATGGAGCTTTACAATCTCAAGGACGACCCGAAGGAGCAGAAGCCTCTGGACAAGAGAAACAAAATGTACCAGAAGCTATTTACTGCTCTTCGCAATCATATAATCGAAGCCGGAGCCGTGCCCTGGGAGAAATACCCCGTTCCACCGCTGGCGGCGGAAAAATCGGGCTCGTAATTTTTTACATTTTTTTTACAACCAAAAACATGCGACGGTCGTCATAATATATGCAGAAGCAGTACGGCTTTCCTGTTTAAACGAATTCAGACTGAGTTCCGTTCGGAAAGGGCTTTGCGATGATAAGAGTTACTATTTCGTTAGCAATTCCGGCGTTAGTAATTGTATCTTTGCTGTTGGTGCCTACGTTGGGTGATGAAAAGCCGGGTGAGTCGGTACGCATGACGGATAGCCAGGTCAGGGAATTGGCCGAAAAAGCCCTGGCCGGCAGAGAATTAATTGTTCGTATCTACAACGACTGGCAAATCGATCCCCGGGCGTACATACTAATCAGCGTGCCGTTAAGCGGCCTTTCGGTCAGCTTCGATGCTGTCAGGGAAGCTTTTCCCGGCATAAAAGATTCGGCCGCTGTCGTTGTAACCGGTCGGCAGCAGAAAGATGAAGCGGTGGCGGCGATAATGGCCGGTTCGGTCTGCGCCGAACGATACGAAAAGGGTAAACGGTTCTCTATCTGGCCCCCACGCTTTGGTACAAAGGGCTCGGCGGAGTGGACCATCTCCGATGCTCTGGAGGCTCCGTTTCCAAACGCATCCGTTGACATCTTCGTAAAAAGAGCCTCGAACGAGGACCCGCACATCTATCTGCACACGGTAACTACTGACGAATTAGGCCGGTTGGAAATCCCTGATATGACCGGGTCATTAAAATATTTTTCTTTTATTATTTCAGATCCGAATTACGGCGTATCTCTGGTCGACCGTTATCTACGTGACCAGACCAACCTGGTCGTGCCCCTGGTACACAGAGCCACGGAGGCCTACGAGCGTTCCATTCACGGGATTGTTGCGGACTCGGAAGGCATTCCGGTCAGCGGAGCGGTAATTGAGTGCTACCACATACGCACGCTCGGAGAGGGCCTGATCAACGCTCTTCACGGCTGGTCATACAAATCCCTTACCGATGAACAAGGCGCTTTCAGCCTGTACCTTCCGAATGAAAACATCCGCGATGACAGGGGATATCTGGTCCCTCCGAAATCGCAATATAATGTGCGGATCGAAGCACCGAAAGAGCTTGGCCTTTTGCCGTACGTTAAGCCGATAGAAAACGGCCGGGAAGCCTTGATTTTTTTGGAAAGCGGCGGTTATTTCAGAACTTTTATATTCGAAGATGCCAACGGGCCTATCGCTGACCCGAAGAAACTGCAGTATATCAGTCTGACTATTAATAGACCCGATGGGAGCCGGGTGTCCTTGAGATACAAAGACTTCAAGGACGGAGGGATTTTTCCGCCGGGAGAATATCACGCCGTTCGGCGGGGAATGGATGAATTTAATTTCGAGCCTCTGACGGTAAATGAGCAGAGCCCTGATGAATTAATATTCAGGCTGCCGGAAGGCATTCTGTATTACGGACAGGTCGTTCACGGCCTGACCGGCGAGCCGATGCCCGAAGCGTTTGTTATCGGCTTCAGCAGCAAGGCTAAGGGCAACCTTTCGATGATAACGGAGGGCCAGTGGAAGGCCCTCTATGTTTTGCCGGACGATCTTGATCTTAATAACCCGGCGGTAAAACCGGTATGCGACATTTATGGTGTCAAAAAAATCGTGCGGACTGATGATCAGGGGTGTTTTCAGATGAGCTTTCGGCCCGGCGAGATTTATGGCTTCATCGCTTTTCAAGAGAATTATCTCGGCCTGATGCATCGCCGGCACGCTTTGGTACCCGATAAAAACAGACAAGCCGAAATCCCCGTGATGAAGCTGTACCCGGCCGCTACTGTTGTGATGGAGGCGTGTACTGAAGCGAAACGTATTTCTATCTGGCCGCGTTGGATTATCGATGAAAACGAAAATCCTGTTTGGGTGCGGGAATTTTTGGCCACCGACGACAGAAAGGAGAGTCTGTTTATCTACGATGGGTGGATAGAACAAAACAAAGTGCAGAGTTTCCATGTTCCCGCCGGGCTGAACCTGCGCGTCAAATTGGATACTCCGTACGACAGGCAGTTCTGTCCCATCGAAATACCCCGGCTCATACACCTCGCACAGGGCCAGGTGCTGGATTTGGGACGGCACGAGTTTAAGACCGCCCTTGAGGTTTTTGTGCAGGTTACCAATTCGCAGGGCCGGGCGATAGAAGGTGTACCGGTCAGGATGCTGCGCAACAGCAACACATGGGGTGTGTCGCACAATACCGATGAATCCGGCATAGCCCGGTTTAATGTGGTTCCCAATTCCCAGGGCCAATTCGGCGTGAGCTACCATGGAGAAGGCGGGGTATCCCTGAAAGAAACAATTCCTTACACAATAGGCAGTGACAAGGATTCCGGCCGGCTATTTACACTTCAGCTCTCGGATGAAATCCTTGAGCTCCTGTTCAAATCGGATGGTCGCTAACGATTAAAACCTTGACATCGGCAGCCGTTTGCGGATACAACAAGGCTGACAATTACAGACAAGGCCGACTGCAAACACATGAGAATTCTGGAGGCAACGCTGAAATGAAAAAGAAAATCCAAAGCGCGTTAGTATTTGTATTTTTGCTGCCGGTGCTGGTTTCTTCCGCCGGCGCACAGACGGTTCTGGTGGAGGCCGAGAGCTTCGCGAACCGTGGCGGCTGGGTCGTCGACCAGCAGTTTATGGACCAGATGGGCTCGCCGTTCCTGCTGGCTCACGGTTTGGGCAATCCGGTAGGGGACGCCGCGACCGCCATTTCATTCCCGACAACGGGTACTTACCGGGTCTGGGTTCGGACGCGAGACTGGGTCGCGCCCTGGAAGGCGCCTGGAGCGCCCGGCAGGTTCCAGCTCATAATCGACAATGAGCTGCTCGATACCGTGTTCGGCACCGAAGGCGCCGAGTGGCACTGGCAAAGGGGCGGGACGGTCCGGATTATGAAGAATCAGGTCGTACTCAAGCTGCACGATCTGACCGGCTTCGACGGCAGGTGTGATGCGGTTATCTTTTCGGCCGATGCCGATTTTATCCCGCCGAACCAAAGAGAATCTATTGCGGCTTTTCGCAGAAGGTCACTCGGCCTGTCCGATACTCCTCAGGATGCGGGCAGTTTCGATCTGGTTGTGGTCGGAGGCGGGATTGCCGGTACCTGCACGGCTCTCTCGGCGGCGAGGCTCGGCCTGCAGGTGGCGCTGATACAGAACCGTCCCGTACTGGGCGGCAACAATAGCACGGAGGTCCGAGTACACCTGAACGGCGAGGTGAATTTGCCGCCGTATCCGGAGCTGGGCGGCGTGGTCAACGAACTGGACACCGGTCTTCGCGGCAATGCCCAGCCGGCCGAGCATTACAATGACCAGCGAAAGCTTGATGTAGTCCGGGCGGAGAAGAACATCCATTTGTTC
>DQCG01000037.1:0-4315 GCA_003533825.1 Phycisphaerales bacterium | reverse complement strand
TTTGCCGATTGCACCGGCGACGGAACGCTCGGATACCTGGCCGGCGCCGATTTCCGGATGGGACGTGAAAGCAAAGACCAGACCGGCGAATCTCTGGCACCGGAAACGGCCGACAAGATGACGATGGGCGCTTCGGTCCAGTGGTACTCAACTGCAGGTGACAAACCTTCGAGGTTTCCTGATTGTCCCTGGGCATTGCAGTTTAACGAACAAAGCTGTCACTACCTGATCCGGGGAGACTGGGACTGGGAGACGGGAATGAACCGCGACCAGATAACCGAGTTCGAGTCGATTCGCGATCATGCTTTTCGTGCCGTCTACGGCAACTGGGCCTATCTTAAGAACAGTGGCCGTAACAGGGTAAAATATGCAAAAAGGCAGCTCGAATGGGTGGCGTATATCGCCGGCAAGCGCGAATCACGCCGGTTGCTCGGCGACGTAATCCTGCAGCAGCAGGACATTCAGCGACGCAAGAGATTCCCCGATTCGTTTGTAACAACCACCTGGTCCATCGACCTGCACTATCCGGATCCGAAAAACTCGAAATACTTTCCCGGCGAGGAATTCCGTTCGATTGCCAAGTATGCCCGGATAAAGCCGTATCCGATTCCCTATCGGTGCCTCTATTCCCGCAACATCAGCAACCTGCTGATGGCGGGACGCTGCATCAGTGTCACCCACGTGGCGCTGGGAACCGTCCGCGTGATGCGGACCGGCGGGATGATAGGCGAGCTTATCGGAATGGCAGCGTCACTGTGCAACAAGCACAATACCACACCTCGCGGCGTCTATGAGAAACATCTGGCCAGGTTGAAACAGCTTGCCCGAAACGGTATCGGAAAACCCGCCAGGATTGACGAAGACGCCTTTCAACAGGCCGTAGAGAACGGCCGTCTCGCAAATGAAGGTTTCATTCACTGCCGGGATTTTGTCAATGGCTGGCTTCGATATGCCGATCCGAAAACCGGACTGATCCCCAGAAATATCAAACGTGACAAAGACATCTGGAACGCCCAGGACAGTGCCGCGGATAATTATCCGTTTATGGTGCTTACTGCGGCCATAATAGACCGGCAGCTTTTCGACGGCAGGATGCGAAATATACTGCGGGCCGAAACTCGGCTTACATCCCGTGTAGGACACTTGCCCGATACGTACTCTTTTTCCAAACGGGACTTCCATGAATCGAGAGTAAATATGGGTCGGATAATCTTCGGCTCATCGGAATACATCAAAGACGGCCTGCTGCCGCTGACCGAATGGCTCGGGCCGAGCCCATGGTCCGAACGCATGATAGACATTCTTGACGATTTGTGGGAGCGGGCATCTTATAAAACGAAATATGGCAATATCGTCTCGGAAAACCAGGAGATCAACGGCGAAATGCTACAGACGTTGTCCCGTGTTTACTGGATGACCGGCGATAGGAAATATTTGGATTGGGCCGTTCGTCTCGGCGATTACTATCTGCTCGGCGAACATCACCCCACGCGCGACGAAGAAGCTCTCCGGCTTCGCGACCACGGCTGTGAAATCGTCTCGGGCCTATGCGAGCTGTACGCGACCGTTAATTACGCTATGCCGGGCAAAAAAGCTGTGTATCGAACGCCCATTCACAAAATGCTCGATACCATTCTCGAATTCGGCCGCAACGAGCACGGTCTTTTCTACAACATCATCAATAACAGAACCGGACGGAACGATAAATCTCTGGCCGATACGTGGGGCTATAATCTCAACGGTTTTTATACTGTGTATCTGATAGACAAAACCGAAGCTTATCGCCAGGCCGTTCAGAAAACGCTAAGCAACCTGAACGACTACTATAAAAACTATCAGTGGGAGGGCAGCAGCGCCGATGGTTACGCCGATTCTATCGAGGGCGCGATCAACCTCTACAATCGAGAGCCCGATGATTCTGCGGCGAAATGGATAGACAGCGAAATCAAGGTGATGTGGGACAAGCAGCAGGCCAACGGCATTATCGAAGGATGGCACGGCGATGGAAACTTCGCACGCACCACAATCATGTACTGTCTCTGGAAAACCAATGGCCTGACCATCCGGCCGTGGCGCGATGATGTCATCTTTGGAGCCGTCCAGGAAGGTGACGTTCTCAGAATAAGCATAAGCTCCAATAGAAGGTGGCAGGGAAAGCTGCTCTTCGATACGCAGCGTCATAAGACTATTATGAAGCTGCCGCTTGACTGGCCGCGTATCAACCAGTTCCCCGAATGGTTCACGGTCGAGCAGAATAAACAGTACATGGTCCAGGACCTGACTTCCAATACCAGAAAATCTTATACACCGCAGCAACTGGCCGAAGGCATAACGATCAGCGTCCAGTCTGGCGTTCCGGAGTATTTGATTGTGCAGTGATTGAGTCGCCACTACAGAAAATTTCTCAAACCGAAGGCGAAATTCTCCGTCTTCGACTCAGAATGACATTCAAATCAGGGGGTATAATAATGACACAACTAACTTTTCCGGTATGTAGTGATATTGAAAGAGCGGCCGGCGTTTATGCCGAGCTGCGACGGATTCGGCCGCAGACGAGGCGGGACCTGAAGAATTATGTTAAGGTCTTTCTCGGGATCAATGTGCCGGACAGGAGAATCTGTCCGGAACACCAAAGCCCGATGGATTACCTCTGGTATGCTTTTTGTGAATCGAAGAACGAACTACGTGCTGTGAATCAAGACTTGATCGTTTGGGCGAATCGTGCCGGGGGCAAGACCGAGCTTGCTGCCGTAGCGACACTTCTGGATTGTCTTTTTAAGCCGGACTGCCAGGTCCGTATCCTTGGCGGTTCGGGCGAGCAGGCAGGCAGGATGTACGAGTATCTGACCGGCTTTCTGCGTAACGGCTACGAGCAATTTCTCGCCGGGCCCGTCCGCAAGAATAAATGTCACTTTGTCAATGGCTCGGCGGTGGAGGTCCTGACGCAATCGGCCACCAGCGTCCGCGGCCAGCATGTTCAGAAGCTCCGCTGCGATGAGCTGGAGCTTTTCAACGATGATGTGTTCGCCGCCGCAAAGTTCACAACGCAGAGCACACAGGAAGTTACCGCCGGCATAGAGCTGATCAGCACGATGCACCGGCCTTACGGCCTGATGCAAAAGGTTGTGACGTCGGCGCCGCAGTTCGGTACACCGGTTTTCAAATGGTGCGTGTGGGAGACGATAGAGAAGTGCGTAGACAGAAACTGCTCACAATGTCCCTTGTCGGAAGATTGCCGGGGTAAAGCGAAAGCGGCATCCGGTTATCTGAAAATCGACGACTGCATTACCCAGATGCGCCGGGCCAGCAGGGTGGGCTGGGAGGCTGAGATGCTCTGCACGCGGCCGTCACGGCAGAATGTCGTCTTCGATAAGTTCGACCCGGCCGTGCATGTTCAACGGATCGACTACGATCCTAATCTTCCGCTGTATCGGGCACTTGATTTCGGATTTGTCAATCCGTTTGTGTGCCTGTGGATTCAAGTTGATGATGCCGGTGTCGTGCGTGTGATCGATGAGTACGTTCGCAGCAGGGCGACAATCGACGTACACGCGGCTGAAATGAAGAGCCGCACGCCGGTTGCGGAAGAAAAAGTGACGGCGACGTTTTGTGACCCGGCGGGCAAGAGCGTCAACGATGTCACCGGCACCAGTGCCGTTCGCGAGCTGCGGGCTCTGGGAATAGCGGTGCGATTCAAACGCAGCGGGATCTTGGAAGGAATCGAGCTAATCCGCCGGGCAATCCGTTCCGGCGATGGTAAAAGCCGCCTGCTCGTCTCGCCGAGATGCCCCCGCCTGATCGAGGCGATGCAGTGCTACCATTACTCCGAATCCGCCACTCCCGGCGAACTACCGCAAAAAGACGGCCTATACGACCACCCCATCGACGCTTTGCGGTATTTCTTCATAAACCAAACCCACTCTTCCAAAACCACCACCCGACGATATTAAACGTGCAAGTAGAGGTTGAAAACGCAGAAAAAATATTGAAAAAAAGCAAGAAAATATTGGAAAAATATTGGAACAGCGATTAAAAGGGAACTCAGAAGATATTAGAATATCTGAGAGGTTAGGATGAGCGTTTATCTTGAAAGGGGTGTAAGTCTATTGCTGCAAAGCACTTAACCGTTTCGTTGTGGCATTATAAAGTGTTCGATTTAGAATGCCTTGTCAATTGTAAGACTTGTTACTTGAGTTACTCCGCATCAGAATTCTAAGAAGCATAAATATTTAGTGTAGAAAATTGCCCATAAAATTGTTATACTTTATAAAGCAGGGACGTTTAACTCTCCGATTGTAAAGGGCGGAGTAAAATC
>DQCG01000169.1:11519-13896 GCA_003533825.1 Phycisphaerales bacterium | reverse complement strand
CTACGACTGGGTAGTAATCGGCGGTGCCAAGCCGTTTTACGAGCCATATTTCGGAATCACCGATGCAACACCTTTCCTGCGAGGTTTGGCGCAGAGCAGCGCCCTGTTCGGTTGTCTTATTGGCGCCGTTTTGTCGGGAATCATCAGCGACAAATCCGGCCGGAAGCGCCTGCTTATTTTGTCCGGCCTGCTCTTTACTGTCTCTGCCGTGGGCACAGCTTTCGCGGGAAATTTCGTTTTCTTCAATGTGTTCCGCATAATCGGGGGCATAGGAATCGGACTGGCCTCGAACCTCTCACCGATGTATATCGCGGAGATTTCCCCGGCACGCATGCGGGGAAGATTTGTTTCCATAAACCAGCTTACGATTGTGATTGGAATTCTCGCCGCACAGATTGTAAACTGGCTTATTGCTCAGCCGGTACCGGAAGATGCGAGCCGTGAATTTATCCTGTCCTCATGGAACGGGCAATACGGCTGGCGATGGATGTTCGGAGCCGAAACGATCCCTGCATCCATGTTCTTTCTGCTGATGTTTTTCGTGCCGGAGAGCCCGCGATGGCTTATCAAGTACGGCAGGGACAAACAAGCGGCAGGAATCTTAAGCCGGCTCGGCGGCGCCGATTATGCCGGCTCTGCTATCGAGGACATTAAGACAACTCTCGCCGGCGAAGAAATCGCCCACGTCAACTTCCGGGACCTTTTTGAGCCGAAGCTGCGCAGGATTGTCATACTGGGCGTTTTCCTGGCGGTGCTGCAGCAATGGTGCGGGATCAACGTGATTTTCAATTACGCCCAGGAGGTCTTCGCCGCCGCGGGATATGGAGTCAGCGGTATTATGTTCAACATTGTCATCACGGGAATTGTGAACCTGCTGTTCACATTTGTGGCGATATATACGGTCGACCGGTTCGGCAGGAGAATCCTTATGCTCATCGGAGCCGGAGGCCTGGCGGGCATCTATGCAATCCTCGGCGCCGGTTATTACTTCCAAAGCACGGGAATACACATGCTGGTACTGGTAATTTCGGCCATCGCCTGTTACGCAATGTCACTGGCGCCGATTACATGGGTGGTTATTTCGGAGATATTCCCGAATCGAATACGCGGGGCCGCGATGTCCGTGGCGGTGTTCAGCCTGTGGGTCGGCTGCACGGTTCTGACTCTGACGTTTCCATATCTGAAAGCGGGACTCGGAGCACACGGGGCGTTCTGGCTCTACGGCGTAATCTGTGTGATCGGGTTCGTTGTGATACTGATGAAACTCCCCGAAACAAAGGGCAAATCGCTGGAAGATATCGAACGTGAGCTGGTCGATTAAAAACAATCCTTGCAATCGACCATCACTTTCGGATATATAAAGATACTAAAACAATGAATCAGGAATTTTGTTAAGGTTTGATAAGATGACAGAAATATTTTCCAGATCTATCAGTAGAAGGAGCTTCATTCAGACCGGCCTGGCCGCTTTCGGAACACTGGTTACCCTCAATGCCGGCTGCGGCAGCGGCTTGATAAAGGCCGACGAAAAGAAAACACGCCTGGCGCTTCTGGCCGATACACATATCCCGGAGGATGTCGAGAACAATTACAGGGGATTCTATCCATACCGGAACCTGGAGAAAATCGTGCCGGAACTCGTTTCTAATTCGCCCGATGGGGTGCTCATCGCCGGCGATCTGGCACGGCTTACGGGCCAGCCGGGCGACTATGCCAATCTCAAAAAACTCCTCAATCCGGTTGCGGAAAAAACGCCGGTTTTTATGGCGCTCGGAAACCATGACAACCGGCAGAACTTCCTGAAGGTTTTTAACGACACGCCCGGAGAGAAGCCGGACCTGAAAGGCAAGCACATAGTAGTTGTCAAAAAAGGGGCTACCCGCGCGATTATGCTGGATTCGCTGCTCTATACGAACAAAGTGCCGGGCCTGTTAGGTAAAGCGCAGAGGCAGTGGCTGGAAAATTATCTGAAAGAGTGTGACGAGACGCCGACGATTCTCTGTTTTCATCATACCTTGACAGATAACGACGGCGACCTGCTGGACGTGCCGCGATTGTTTAGCATGATCGCACCCATTCGGAAGGTCAAGGCGATTGTTTACGGCCATTCGCACGTTTACGGATTCTCCGAGTTCGAGGGGATTCACCTGATAAATCTTCCGGCGGTGGGATATAATTTCAACGATAATGATCCTGTCGGCTGGGTGGAGGCCCGCCTCGGCAGCCGGGGCGGCGATTTTGTGCTGCATGCCGCCGGCGGCAATCTCGAAAAGGACGGCGGCCTGACAAAGCTCGCATGGCGAAAAGGATAAGAGGGCGGATTTTCGATGCTTCTTTCTGCACGGATGAAAAAAAGACAATGGGTAATCGAGCCGGC
>DQCG01000169.1:10439-11432 GCA_003533825.1 Phycisphaerales bacterium | reverse complement strand
CGAAGAAGCTTCCGTTTTTCTCAGGCCCAAGCTGACCGAGCTTATCGAGCCGTCCCGTATGCCGGGAATCGAACCGGCGGTTCAACGAATAAAACAGGCGATTGCAAACAGGGAAAAAATCACCGTCTACGGCGACTATGACGTGGACGGCATAACCGGCGTTGCGATTCTCTGGCAGGTATTGACGATCCTCGGCGCCGACGTGGACTATTACATTCCGCACCGGATCGACGAAGGTTACGGCCTGAACGTCGAGGCCATCGGGACGCTGGCAAAATCCGGCAGCAAACTCTTAGTGACAGTCGATTGCGGTGTCACGGCGTTTCACTCGGCCGAGACGGCCGCACAACTCGGCCTCGACCTTCTCATAACCGACCACCACCAGCTCAACTCGAAGCTGCCCCGGGCGGTTGCGATCGTGCATCCGGGGCTGGAAGAATCGTATCCGAACCAGGATTCCGCCGGGGCGATGGTCGCCTTCAAGCTGGCCTGGGCCATAGCCAACGAATTCAATCCGGGCAGAAGGCTTGAGCCGAAATTGCGGGAATTCATGCTCAGTGCAACGAGCCTGGCGGCGATGGGAACCGTCGCCGATATCGTGGACCTGCGCGGCGAGAACAGGGTGCTGACGAGTTACGGCCTCAAAGCGCTGCCGGACTGCAAGCTCTCCGGCATAGAAGCCCTGATTGAGACGGCGGGTTTGACCGGTCACTCGCTCGACAGCTTTCACATCGGTTTTCGGCTGGCGCCGATGCTAAACGCCGCCGGCCGGATGGGACACGCACGGCTGGCCGTGGAGCTGCTCACATCGGATTCGCCTATTCGCTCGACGCAGATAGCCGAATATCTCAAGGAGCAGAATACCCTGCGACAGCAGTGCGAGCGCAAGATTTTCAAGCAGGCCTGTGAAATGATTGTCGAGCGGGATATGAACCACCCCGACCGCAAGAGCATCGTCCTGGCAAGCGAGAACTGGCACACCGGCGTAATCGG
>DQCG01000169.1:0-10337 GCA_003533825.1 Phycisphaerales bacterium | reverse complement strand
TCGATCCCGGGTTTCTGTCTGCTCAGTGCGATTCGGTCCTGCTCGCAGCATTTGAACAGCTTCGGCGGACACAAAATGGCCGCCGGCATCACAATCGAAACCGAGAAGATCGAGCAGTTCGCAGCCGATTTCGAAGACTATGCAAAACAAAACCTGAACGAAAACGACATCGAAGCCAAGCTTCATATCGACGCGGCGGCTCCGCTGGAGACGTTCCGTAAGGAAACGGTCACCGAGCTGCAGTTACTCGGCCCCTTCGGCCAGGGCAATCCGGAACCGACGTTCGCCACCAAAGGCGTGCGACTGGCTTCGCCGCCAAGGAGAGTCGGCGCCGGCCGTGAGCACCTGCAGCTTGCAATCACCGACAACACCGCCGCGATACGCTGCATCGGATTCAGATTCGGAAAGCTGGAGAAAAAGCTGCTGGAAACCGAGTTTTTCAACGTCGCATACAAGCCGCAAATCAATACTTACAACGGCAGCAGCAACGTCGAATTCATCCTGACCGACATCCAGTTCGAATAAACACCTCGGCCGGACCTTATCTTTTTTCGACCGTTACCTTGTTAATCTTGAACTGCCCCACGGTTGAGGCCAGATTGATCATGTCCCCCGGCTCGCCGTTGCCGGCAGCCAGAGCGATATGGCCGGCGTCATAGGCACCCCGTCCGCCGCCTCTGAAAGACGCGTCAAGCCCCACCCATTTGCCGCCTATATACGCCTGGGTCCAGGCGTGTCCGCCAAAACCCCTTCGGCCCATAAAATCATCTACGTACGCCACCCCGGCAACAACCTGGGCCGGTATCCCGACGGCCCGGCACATTGCAGCGGTAAGGACTGAAAACTCCGAGCAATCCCCCTGCCTGCTGGCCGCAACCTCCGCCGCCGATGCGTAACCGACCGACAGACTCCTGTTTTCAATGTACCCGGCGACAAACGCCTCTATCTTCCGGGCCGCTTCGGCCGCGTCTTTAGTGCCGCCCACCGCTCGACGGGCAAGCTCGATAATCTGCTCGTTGTCACTCTGGAGATATCTTGTCGGTTTCATAGCTTCAAGAATCGCCGCATCCGTGCCCTTATAAGGAAATTTAACTCCCGCAGGTGCGGCAACGGGCTCGACCTTCAGAATTATTGTGCCGTTACCGAGCCGTTGCGCTTTCTGATTGTCACCGGATGGTATCGTGAAATCGGATGCTCCCTTTACCGGGCTCAAATCATAAGTTATGGACTTCGCCGAGGCCGGATTGCTCAGCGGCTCAGGGCTCGCAAGGAACATATTGTCGATCATTTCCAGAACGTCGTTTTTGCCCAGCGCGAATTCCTTCGCGCAGGCGACCATCTCGACCTGCAATCCCGCTACCGGTATGATGTTCTTTTGCACCTGAAGATCCCGGTCAACGTAACTGGTGCTGACAATTTGACCGGCCCCCGGCATAATCAAAGTCGTAGTGACTTCTCTGAGAGTCACCACGCGTCCGAGCAAATCGACTTTTTGCTCCGAACCAATTTTGATTTGAGCATCGACAGCCTGCATGACTCCGGAACTGAACATCCTGACCGAATACTCCGTGCCCTCTTCCAGGCCTTTCTTAAGTGTCAGCAGGCGCAGGCCTTCGGCCATCACCGCACCCTGAGGCCACTGGAATGTGCTCTTCTGCTCGGCACCCATCGAATTCGTTGTCATGCTCACATTACCCTGCTTGTCCACCTGTCCTGTCATTTTCATCGCCATCGCGCCCAGCTTTTGTGTCGATTCAAAACCCAAAGGCTCGCCGTCCGCCGTCTCGATACTGGTCTCCGCCATTTCAACCGTCATTGAAATTCCGGCCCGGCTTATCGTAATACTGACCTGCTCGGTAGTTGTCACTTTGCCATCGGATACGGCGCGAGTCTGGATTGCATAGCCGACCTTTTTTCCTTCCATGAACACGGCGAGATACTCCGTTTCATCCTCGGCGGCCTTCGATCCGGCCGGGCATGGACCGGTCAGGCAGGCAATTACAGCAAAAACAAAGCAAACGCTTAGAGCATCTTTGATTTTCATCGTCCAGTTCCTTTCATAGTTATTGTTATCAACGGTTATTATAGGCCAAAATCATAATCTTTCGCTATCTTATTTTCAGGAAAAAGCCATCCCCATCCCGATAACGACAATCGGGATGAGGCTGCCACCCAACAGGATTGACGGAATTTGGGTGGCAGCCTCAAAGCCGCAGGCTTTGGGGATGGCCGCGAATATCATAGTCCAGCTATACACGTACTCGTTGTCGCCAAAGATTAGGACCCGCTGGTTGCATTACTTGCCCTTTCCGCCTATTATATCCCTTATTCAATAGATCGATAAAATATGGTTACTCAACAAACATGTAACAGGAAATTATGACTTTCAATGAGCTATTGGCGTTAGTTCGGCCGGAAAACGGCCCGAATATCCGTACCGATTCGCGGCTTGTAAAGGATGGTGATATCTTCGTAGCGGTCAAAGGCACCGCTTGCGACGGCCACGACTTTATCGAGAAGGCCCTCGCCAACGGTGCCAAGTACATCGTCTGTCAGAAGGATGGACAATACACGCTGCGTGAAGGCCGGTATAAATCGATTATCGTCGATGACACCACCGAAGCGGCGGCGATTCTCGCGCAGGCGGCCGACGGCAACCCGGCTTCGCAATTAACGAACCTGGCCGTCACAGGTACGAACGGAAAAACCACCGTTGCCTTTCTCGTTCAATCGATAATCCGCCGGGCCGACCAAAAGTGCGGCCTGATCGGTACCGTAATGTACGACACCTGCTCGGGCTCCAGTTACCAGGCAGCATTAACAACGCCCGATTGCCTGGACATCGCCGCCAAACAGCAGGAGATGATAAGAAACTGCGCGAAATATATGGTAATCGAGGCAAGCAGCCACGCCCTCTCGCAAAACCGGCTGGCACATATCGACTTCAAAGCGGCCGCTTTCACCAACCTTTCGGGCGACCATCTGGATTATCACAAGACCAAAGAAGATTATTTAGCCGCCAAGACCAGGCTCTTCTCGGCCCTTGCGCCGGAATCTACGGCGGTGCTGAACAAACAATCTCCCGAAGCCGAACTTATAGCCGCACAAACCGCCGCCGGGCTGATATGGTACGCCATCGATGAGCAAGCCGACGTCACCGCCAATATCGAGTCGATGGATATAACCGGGACGGTTTTCGCCCTAAAATACGCAGGCCAATCTTCGGTCGTAAAAACTCCTTTGCCCGGCCTTTATAACGTCAGCAATTGCCTGGCCGCCGCGGGGCTGTGCCTCGCCGCCGGTTTCGATGCCGGGACAATCGCCGCCGGTTTATCGGCTTTAAAAACGATACCCGGCCGACTCGAAAAAATCGACGCCGGCGACTTTTCCGTTATTATCGATTACGCCCACACGGATGACGCTTTGAAAAACGTTCTTACGACGCTAAAGCCGCTGTGCAAAGGCAAGCTGCGGGTCGTCTTCGGCTGCGGCGGAGACAGGGACAGAACCAAACGCCCGCGAATGGCTAAGGGTCGCCGAAGAGCTGGCCGATTTTGTTATAGTAACCAGCGACAACCCGAGAACCGAAGAACCAAGTGACATCATAAACGACGTGGTCGCGGGTTTTGAAAAAGGCCAAACACAAACAATAGCAATCGAGCCGGACAGAAAAAAGGCCGTCGAGTTAGCGATAAAAAGTGCCGGCAAAGACGATATCGTACTAATCGCCGGCAAAGGCCACGAAGATTATCAAATCATCGGAACCCAAAAATCCCACTTCAGTGACAAGGAAATCACTCAAGAGTGGCTTCTAAGGAAAATTAAGAAAAGAAATATTCAAGCCGAGCAGACAACATAACCAAATATGTTATTAGCCCGCTAATTTATCTACGCCGAGGCCAGTTGTCTCACCTCTTTTTCTATGCGTCCGGAAAGTCTGTCCATCTCCACATCCAGATCATAATCCATTTGAAGCCCCAGCCAGAATTGTGGTGAATTGCCGAAATGCCGCGCTAAACGAAGAGCCGTATCTGCGGTTACGCTTCTTTTGCCATGAATGATTTCATTTATTCTTCGAGCAGACACACCTAAACCCCTGCCAAGTTGATTCTGGCTCATGTTCATGGGCTTTAAGAACTCTTCAAGAAGAACTTCGCCCGGGTGTAAAGGTGGAATTTTTTTCTTCGACATATTTTTAACCTCAATGGTAATCTGTAATCTCTACTTCTAAAGCATTGTTATCGACCCACTTAAAGCAAATTCGCCATTGGTCGTTAATGCGAATGCTATATTGTCCCTTTCTTCGACCTGATAATATTTCCAACCTGTTAGCCGGTGGAATTTTCAAATCAGTTAATGTTTTACTCCGATCAATCATACGCAGTTTTCTGAACGCCGCTCTTTGAATATCATGGGGCAGCTTCTTCGAATAATGGCGGCTGAAGATTTTCTCTGTCTCTTTACATTTGAAAGTTTTAATCATAAACCAGTTAAATTATATAACGCATAACGTTATAAGTCAAGCATAAATTTTAAATATTTTCGATAAATTTCTCAAACTGACCGTTTTTGAGTAGAACTACATGGTAAGTCATTCAATCACAACAATATACACTGTTTGTCATTCCCGCGAAAGCGGGAATCCACTAAATCCATTACGTTCCTGGATCCCTGCTTTCGCAGCACCGTAAGGCGTCCTCCGTAAGGAGTCCTTAGGACTGCGGAGGATGACAACGTGAATCGGTCAGTTTGATTTTAATAATCTCTAATAAATCGGATCAAAACAGTAACGGCTATCGCATCGGCATTGGTTATGTAGCTACGTTTTCAATATCCTTGACCATTTGCAAAATTATAGCATAATCATTTCATTATATCGATAAACGTTTTCCTTGCTGTAATGATAAAAGCAGATTGTCGAAATATAACGGATGAAAGAATTTCCAATAGCAGATTTGGTAACAATAACAGGAGCAAAGCTTCCGGCCCCGCTCGATAAGTACGACTTTTCCTCTTTCATCGGCGTAAGCACAGACTCGCGAACCACCAAAGAGGGCGACTGCTTTTTTGCGATCGGCGGCGAGAATTTCGACGGGCACGATTACGTGGCAGACGCCTTCGCGAAAGGTGCGGTTTGTGCCGTTGTGAGCAAAGATATCGACCCCGAACAACCCGCCGGCAAGTGCCTGCTTAAAGTCGAAGATACCATTATAGCGCTCGGTGAGCTGGCCAGAGAATACCGCCGGAGGGCCGGTTACAAAGTCGTCGCGATAACAGGCTCGGCGGGAAAAACAACAACAAGGCAAATCATTTATCACGCCCTGAGCCGGCGGTTCCGCGTCCATCAGTCCCCGAAGAGTTTTAATAATCAGATTGGCCTTCCGCTGACGCTGCTCGGCGCCGCTGCCGACGAACAGATCGTTATAGCCGAGCTCGGCAGCAATCATCCCGGCGAAATATCCAGCCTGACCCGCATCGCCGAGCCGGATATCGCCGTGGTAACGAACGTTCACCCGGCACACCTGGAAGGTTTCGGCGACCTGCAGACAATTATCCGGGAAAAGTCATCCATATCCGAAGGGCTAAGATCCGACGGCGTTTTGATAATCAACGGCGATTTCGACCGGCTGGTGGAATCCTGCCGGGCCGGAGGTCTCAAGTTTCTAACATTCGGAAAATCGGACGGTGCTGACTACCAGGCCGGCAACATTCGCCCTGATGGTCCGGCAAGCCGATTCACCATCAAAAGTGTGGAAATTTACCTGCCGTTACCCGGCCCGGGCAACGTCGAAAATGCAATTGCGGCATGGGCCGTTTGCAGTAAGTTGGGAATGAATATTGAAGATTTCGCCCAAGTCGTCAAAATCCTGCCGCCCGTTTCAATGCGCGCCGAACTGCTGGAAATCGGGACGCTGACGGTATTAAGCGATTGCTACAACGCAAATCCCGCCTCAATGAGAAATGCGCTCGATATATTGGCCGGTATCGACCCGACAGGCCGGCGAAGACGGGTTTTTATCTGCGGCGATATGGCTGAGCTGGGCCGGCAGGCCGAGCAACTGCATCGCGAACTTGGCATACATATCGCTCAGAACGGAATTCAGCTTCTGCTGGCCGTCGGCAGGTTCGCGAAAATCGCCGCCATGGCCGCACAGGAAAGTGCCGATTACGATTTGCAGATAAAATGTTTCGCAGATACAGTTTCAGCTTGTAATAATCTGAACGAATATATAAAAGATTACGATATAATATTAGTCAAAGGTTCGCGGGTAGCTAAATTGGAAGTGCTCGTCGATAAATTAAATGAGCTTTTTTCGTACGGTTTGCCTCGTAAGGCGCCACAGGAAACGCGAGAGGCGAGATGATATACCACTTGTTATGGTATTTACGAGAGATTTTTACCCACCGGCTCGGCTTTTACGCCTACCAGAACGTGGTCTTTCGCTCGGTAGCGGCGATACTGACCAGCCTTGCGATAGCCCTCGTAATCGGACCTAAAATTATTCGCTGGCTGATGCGAAAAAAAATTGGGGACCGCCCGGAGTTTCATCACGCCACACTGAACGAATTGACCAAGGAAAAGGCCAATACCCCCACGATGGGAGGTCTGATAATAATTCTCGCGACGGTAACGACCACTTTATTATGGGCCAAACTCAATAATCCCTTCATTCAAAAAGCCATCGTCTTAGTCATCTGGTTCGCCGCATTAGGGGCCGCCGACGACTGGCTCAAGCTGACCGCCGGGGCGCGCCAGCGAAGCAGAAACGGACTAAGGCCCTGGGAAAAGCTCATCTTCCAAATCGGCGGGGCCGTACTGATCGCATCGTTTCTTTATGCCGACTTTGTCAACATAGACGATGCCAAATTATTCTGGCTGCCGTTTTACAAGCACGGCCTGCCGCTGGCCAACTGGATGTTCATATTAATAGCGATATTCTATTTGTCGGCGACCAGCAACGCGGTCAACCTGACCGATGGGATGGACGGCCTGGCGGCCGGTTGCGTGGGAATGGTTTCTTTGGTTCTGGCGCTGCTCTGCTATGTTTCCTCGGAAACGATGGCACGCGCCACTCCGGTTACCTGGGCAAGTTATCTTCTGCTGCCGGCGATACCCCAGGCCGGCGAACTGAGCATCTTTTTTTCAGCGATATTAGGTGCCGTGCTCGGCTTTTTGTGGTTCAACTGCCATCCCGCTCAGACCTTCATGGGCGATGTCGGTTCGCTTCCGTTAGGTGCGGCGATGGGCTATGGAGCACTGGTAACGAGAAATGAAATTCTGCTGCTTATAATCGGCGGCGTATTCGTTATCGAATTGATGAGCGTCGTACTGCAGGTCGGCTATTTCAAATACACCGGCGGCAAACGCCTTTTCAGATGTGCCCCCATCCATCACCATTTTCACCTGATCGGCTGGAGCGAGCCGCAGGTGGTAGTGCGCTTCTGGCTATTATCCGCAGCCTTCGCCGCCCTGGCTCTGGCTACGCTAAAAATCCGCTAAGTCGCCGAGCATCCGCTCCGAAGGGGCGCGACGCACAGGCATCCCGAGCGCAGTCGAGGGACCTTCGAGCAACGTCGAGGGGTCGGCTTCAATAGCCTATTCCAAACAAAAAGAGCTGACAACTCCTCAAGTCACCAGCTCTTTTTAATATTACATGCGTTTTGTTTCTTTCCGAGGTGACTTATTGTGCCAGGGCTGCAACTTCTTCTGCGCTAAGCGCCACGTCGTAAATCCGAACATCGTCGATCAGGCTGGACCAGTAAGTTCCAAGTTCCATAGTCTTGCCGGTGCCAATGCACAAACCACTATCTGAACCTTGTAGATTAGCCTGTGTGTCTTCAGCTACAAGTACTTTAATCAGACTCTTTCAAGAACTTGGACTGCTACTTTCACACTGTTGTTATGCACGAATGTCTCTATTGGCTTGCTAATTTTATACTTTCGACAAAATCCTCCTTTTTGATTGCATTCTTGAACTCAATTAGAGTCTGCTTAAACGTCTCGGCAGCTATGCTGTTTTTCTCTGCCGTGTGCGGTAATGATACAGAAAGAGATATACTCCTGCCGCACGGAGTTCGCGTTTCAAAATCTTTAGACCATATTATCTTCTGAGTTCTTAGGTCTATGATTTGTACAGACATGACCACGATACCGTAACATTCCAGCATGTGGTATGTTGTCTTAATCTCTGTCCCGCCCGGAACCTTCCTTTCCTCCTGTTTTATCATATCGCCAGTCTTCCAGTACCCCGTAAATCGCTTTATATCCCCAGTTAGAATCAAATCTATCCCGGTAAGAGTCTTGTTCTTTTTCATTCTTTTAAAATCACCATTGGAAAAACTACAATTTGTGCGTCTAACTTCACTAAAATGAGCAATGTCCTGAATACAACCTCCAAGATATTCCGGGACTGCGGTATCAAGATCATCAAAGGGTTGGGCTCGGCCTTCTTCTCCGGCCAAGAATGCAATAGCACCCAATCCCATTGATACACCTACTAATAATGTATCCCTGAATGCTACCCAAGTATCAAATCGCTCAGAGAGTGGTCTGGAGTCGGCGAAGTTCGCTACTCCAAGAGTAAGAGGAACGGTAGGCTATCCAAAGATTACGACATCATCATGCATTTCGCCATTTATGTCCCTAAGGTAGTATCTGAGACTGGGAGAGCATCCGCTAAGGTAGTATCTGAGACTGGGAGAGCATCCGCTAACTAATAATGCTATGATGAGTGATTGAACGCAAAGATTGTTTTTCATGGCGGTCTCCCTTTACGGTCTTTTGCACCGGCTATGTGCCGCTTCCGCATAAGGTCCTGTTGAGCCTTCTAATTGGATCCCATATACTTGGCGTTAGACTATAAAACTATATTAGGCCTCTTGAGTTCTCTCTTTTCGCCATTCATTCTCTAAGATCATTGATCCGAGGTTTAATCAGAAATCTGTGCCCCGTTGAGTATTCATGTGAGCTATTCAAGAAGAAGCTCCTCACAAGCTCTAAGTCGCCCCGGTTATTAAGGTACAATGTCTCAATTCCTCGTTGATTTTTCAATCCCTGTACAATACGACCGTCGCAAAAGTGATCAACAAAGCGGGAGCTGATATAGACAAATCCCTCCGAATCAACAGCCACCGAAGAAGCGCCAAACTGATGATAGAAATTGGTTATTTCATGGCGATTAAGATCGTATACATAAACTCCACCGCCGCCATAAAAAGAATTTCCGTAGCTACCGATAATAGCTGCTTGGCCGTCATCGCAAAAGTCAATTTGCCCCATATAATCAGAAAGATAATCCTTCTGAAAGATTGTCTCGTTGGTTTCTATCCAAAAAACATCCAAAGCACCAAAAGCCCATCCATAGGATGTGACAAATCCTAAAATTCCTGTGGGATCGACGTTGGAACTGCCCCATTCTGGCCGAAGCTTTTTTATTTCAGAAGATGTAGTTACTATTTCGGTTCCAAGGTCTACAATCTCAAAGCGGTCACGTGTATATTTGGCCAATCGGTCTCCGAAAAGCAAAACGGTATTTCGATTATCGATCCAGATTGGAAGCTCGTCAGAAAGTATTGTTCTTTCAAAAAACCGAATTTTATTTCTCCAGACGTAACAGAACATATCTTCTGCTGAAAAAACAGAGTAACCCACATTTCCCCCTAAAGGCAACGGTGGTTCGCTTAAAGAATGGCTTGAAGTTGAGTAAACATTGCCGTAACGGTCAACTGCATAATCTCCCCGATTAGTTAAGGATACAAATTCCTCGGTTAGACCTAAAACATAAGAATCGTCCAGATTAATAGCTATTCCTTTGCTGTAAAGCAGTTTCTTTTCTTTAGTAGAAAAATTTGGATTATAAATTACTTTCTTTGTATAGCGCTCCAGTTCATTTTCCCCTGAAAAGGCGACTAAATCAAAACTGTTGATGCCATTATCCAAGTTAACGTCATAACGAAATCCGCCTTGAGATAAATTCATGATTTGATCATTGATAGTAACCACATCAGCATGCTCAAAAAATCCAAAAATTGGATATCTTTCCAAAGGGGTGGTAATCTCGTCAGGCTGATTCTTAAATTGAATAATCTGGGGGACATTAACATCTTGAAATGGCAAGTGGTTAAAATCCGTAATTAGAATTTCATCACCTTGATTACTCATTGGCTTTTGACCATTATTAAGCCAAAAGTTGATGCGAACGTTTCCATTGCCCGGCTCCGGAACTTTGACTCCACGATAGGACCACCCCTGAATCAGACTGTCTCTCGGCGGATTAGACCCGATGTGCCTGCCAAGGTAAGTCTGAAACTTGACACTATTAGTCTGTTACAAATGA
>DQCG01000158.1 GCA_003533825.1 Phycisphaerales bacterium | reverse complement strand
TAGCACGTAAACAATTTGCCGTCAACGTCAACGACGATCTGGTCTTTTTCGATCTTAGCCGTGACCTTCTGCGAAGCCGCCGGTACCAGAGAACACCCGCAAGTGAATATAAATAAAGCCGTAACGATTTGTGTACACCGAGTCATAATAAGCTCCCGCTTTATTAAATAGTCAATAGAAAATAGTAAATCTCAGAGCCTCCACGGGCTTCGCATGGGTCGCCACAACATTCGATTGGCCATCTCGTCGCCGATGAATTGTTCTGTGTCGGGGTTCCATTTGAGTTTTCTGCCGAGCCGCATCGCAATCTCGCCGAGCAGGCAGACGGTGCACGAGCGGTGCCCGATCTCGACCGGCGCGATGGTTTCGGCACGCGACTTGATACATTCGAGCCAGTTTGCCTTATGGTTATTGCTCTTATACAGCCGGATTTCATCGGGGCCGATGGTCGAATTCAGCAATGATTTTGGCTGTGCGTCGATGAAGCCACGTCTGACGTAGACCCAGCCTTCGGAGCCTTCGAAAACGACGCCCTGCTTATTCTTTTTGTTGTCGGTGCAGATTACCTTAACGCCGTTGGCGTAGGTGTACTCGATGCTGAAATCGCCGTGCACGTCCCAGAGCCCGTCTTTCGGATATTCGGTTTGCCCCTGGATTTCGACCGGGCCGGTATACTCGGTTCCCATCCCCCACTGTGCGATATCGTTGTGGTGGGCGCCCCAGCCGGTTATCATGCCGGCGCCGTATGCCGCGATTCGCAGCCAGCCGGGCCGGCCGTAGCCGGTCTTGGGATGGACGCGCTTCTCAGTATAGGCAGCCCAGGGCGCCGGGCCGAGCCAGAAATCGTAATCGAGATTATCAGGTACAGGCATCGGTCGCTCAGGGCCGGTGCCCGGATCCGTGCCGAAGCCGACCTTTACAGTGTGAAGCTTGCCTACCCGCCCGTTGCGAACCAGCTCGCAGGCGTGACGCCAACGCGAATCGGAGCGCTGCTGGCTTCCCACCTGGAAGATTCGCTTGTAGCGGCGAACGGTGTCACTCAGGACCCGCCCCTCCCGGATGGTCAGCGTCAGCGGCTTCTGCAGGAAAATGTCCTTGCCCGCTTTGGCGGCAGCGATACAAGGCAGCGCATGCCAGTGGTCGGGAGTGACAACGCAGACCGCGTCGATATCGTCCTGTGTCACCAGCTCCCTGTAGTCACCGTAGGTCCTGCATCCTTTGTATCTCCCGCCGGCGCTCTGTTTGCCGTAACGTGCTTCGACGGTTTTCTGGGCGTTTTTGGTCCTGTTGGCATCGACGTCGCAGACGGCGACGATCTGTGCTTCTTTGTGGCCCAGAAGCTCGCGCAGATCGCCCATTCCCATCCGGCCGACACCGACAAAGCCGATCGTGATGCGATTGCTCGGCGCACCGGCGCCGAAGACGGAAGCCGGCACGATTGTCGGGGCCAGAAAACCCGTTGCGGCCACAGCCGAGCCTTTAAGAAACTGCCGGCGAGTTACGTTGAATGTCTTTCTTTTTTCGCTTTTCATATCATTACCCTGTCACAAGTCTTTCAATAATAAATCGTAAATAGTAAATCGTAAATTCAGAGTCGCCAAGGACTTCGCATCGGCCGGCTCAGCAGCCGATTGGCGGCATCATCGTCGATAAATTTCTCGACATCCGGGTCCCATCGCAGCTTTCTGCCGAGCTGAATGGCGATGTGTCCTATCTGGCACAGCGAGTTGGTTCTGTGCCCAACCTCGGCGTCGGCAAGTGTCTGGCCGCGCGTTTTGACGACATCGATAAAGTCCCGCTTCTCACTTTTGAGCGGCAGGTGGATTTCATCCGGGCCGATGGGCGATTTCAAAATTGAAGCCGGCTCAGCTTTAAGGCTTCGGTCGTTGTAGTCGGCCTGTATCCAGCCTTCGGTTCCTTCGAAGCGCACGTACGGCTGACTGATGTTGTAGAAAAGCCTCACGCCGTCGGCGTATTTGTACTCGAGCTCGAAGCTCAGCAGCACGTTCCAGAGGCCGTCGCGGGGATACTTGCCGCTGCCGGCGACCTCGACGGGCCCGGTGCGGTCGGTGCCGTTGCCCCACTGCGCGATGTCATTGAGATGGGCGCCCCAGTTGGTGACCATTCCCTCGCAGTAGTCGGGCACGCGCATCCAACCGGGCCGGTTATAGCTTTGACGCGGGTGGACACGATTGAGCGTATAAGGGGCATAGGGTGCCGGCCCCAGCCACAAATCGTAATCCAGCTCCTGCGGCACAGGCATTTCCGGCTCGGCTTCACCGCCCACGTCACCGGCGGGGACGCCCGTGCGAATCGTATGCACCTTCCCGATGCGCCCGTTAAGTACCAGCTCGCACGCCCTCTGGAAGCACGCGTGCGAGCGGAACTCGCTATCGGTGCGGAAGACACGGTTGTACCGTTTGACAGTATCGCTAAGCGCCCGGCCGCCCGCGATGCTCAACGTAAGCGGTTTCTCGCAGCAAATGTCCTTGCCGGCTTTTGCCGCGGCGATTGCCATCGGCACGTGCCAGTGGTCCGGCGAGGAGATCATCACCGCGTCGATTTCCGGTTTATCCAGAAGCTCGCGGAAATCTCTAAAGACCGAGCAGTCCCTGAATGCCCCGCCGGCCCGCTCTTTGCCGTAGTGCTCTTCGACGGCTTTTCGGGCGTTATCGAGCCTCCATGTATCAACGTCACAAACCGCTGTGACCTGGACATCGGATGCGGCCAGAAATGATTTCAGATTGGAGTAATAAGCCTGCCGGCCCATTCCTATCATTCCGATGGTAATTCGATTACTCGGCGCCCCGGCGCCGAAAACTCTCGCCGGCAGGATTGTCGGTGTTGACAAGAATGCACAGGCGGCCGCAGCAGAGCTTTTAAGGAGCCGCCGACGTGTGATTCCGTCTGCCTGTTTGGTTCTTAGGCGTTTCAATTGCTCTTGCCTGCCTTTCTCCATGAATGACCATAATTTTGCCGGATGGTCTTAAAACCATAATAATACCAGAAGGCTTTCAGTTCGGCAACGTGAATTTTCTTGCATTTGAAAAGGTTTTCCCGTATGCTCGGTCTCAAAGCACAAAACGTGCCGGAACATCAAATAAGGAGAAAAAACAGATGAAAAATACAGAACAGGGCAGAAGGCAATTCCTGCAGGTCGTGGGTGTTGGTGCGGCTTGCCTGGTGGGGACTGATCGCTGTCCGGCTCAGGTCGGCAGTGCCGCAAAGGAGCAGAAAGGCAAACCGAAGTTCGAGCTAGGACTGGCTTCGTATACCTTAAGGCAATTCAAGCTGGAAGAAACACTGGCAATGACCAAACGGGTCGGCTTGAAAAACATTTGTTTCAAGAGCATGCACCTACCGCTGGACAGCACGCCGGCCCAAATCCGGGCTACGGTACAGAAAGTCAAAGACGCCGGACTTAACCTCTACGGCGGCGGCGTAATCAGTATGAAAAAAGAAGGCCAGATAAACCAGGCCTTTGACTACGCCAAAGCCGCGGGTATGAAGGTCACTATCGCAGCGCCGTCGCCCGAGATGCTGCCGATGATCGAGAAAAAGGTCAAACAATACGATATCAAAGTGGCGATCCACAACCACGGCCCGGGCGACGATTTATTCCCAACTCCCGCGGTCGCATTGAAACATATCAGGAACCTGGACAAGCGCATCGGTATGTGTCACGACATCGGACATACCAAGCGCTACGGCTCCGATCCCATCGCCGAAACCAGGCTATGCGGCGACCGTCTCCATGATGTCCATATTAAGGATGTCTCAGCAGCGAACAAGAATGGACATGGAGTCGAAATCGGGCGCGGCGTTATCGATATCCCGAAGTTCCTCAGAACGCTGATAAAGATGGACTACGACGGCATCGTCTCGTTCGAATACGAAAAGGACGCCAAAGATCCGTTGGCGGGTCTGGCCGAATCGGTCGGCTACGTCAAAGGCGTGCTGGCGGCTATCGGTTAACAAACATACTGTCCTGCGTCGGTGACATTGCAGGAGTGGTTAGGTTATGCCTTATAACATTCGTATAGTCAGCACGTATCCGCCGCGCCGCTGCGGTATCGGGACATTCTCCCGCGACCTGGCGACCGCGCTGGAGCACTTCACGGCGGAGATCGGAAACATCAGGATCGCTGCCATTGACAACGGCAGCGGACGGTATGACATTCCTGTGGACCTGATAATCGACCAGTACAATCCCGTTTCGTGGCAGGATACAATCACCAACATCATCGCTCGCGCAAAGGAAAGCTCAAATCCGACGGTTGTTCTTCTGCAGCACGAGTACGGCCTCGACCCGGACGACAACGGCCAGGAAGGGCGGGGCACGAATTTTATTAAAATGGCTAAGGCCTTTAAGGCAAACGGCCTGATCACCCTGGTCTACCTGCATACGGTGCTCGATAATCCGGACGAGCACCAAAGGAAAGTCCTGCAGGAACTTGCAAAATCAAGCGACGGCCTTATCGTGACAACGGAAAGCGCAATTAACATCCTCGAATCGCCGACCTATGAAATAGCTCACGGCAAGCTGGAACACATCGATCACGGAATAAGAATGCAGCAACGGTCACAGTACGACCGGCTGGAGATGAAACGCAAGTATGGGATGGAAGATCGTTTTCTGTTCACGACACTCGGCCTGCTGTCCCCGGACAAAGGAGTTCAATACAGCATACGGGCTTACGGTAAGTTCCTGGCCGAGTCCTGCAACGAACAGCAACGCGCTCGCATACTCTATCTGATTGCAGGTCAGTGCCACCCCGAATTCGTCAAAGCCGAAAGTGGCGAACCATATCGCAAATACCAGGCACTGCTGAGAGAAGCACTGGAAGATTCGAAGCTAACATGGTGTAAAATCAAAGACTTGAACAGCACGGACGTCACCCGATATGACGTGGTCTTCCTCGATACCTTCCTGGACGAAACGATGCTGGTCGGACTATACGGGGCGACAAATTGCATGATTCTGCCGTACCTTAACATGCAGCAGATTTCGAGCGGTATCCTGGCCGATACACTTGGTTCGGGCCGGGTCGCCATCGCGACCAAATCCCTGTATGCCCGGGAGTTAATCCACTCGAACAAAATATGCACGGAAGGTCTGATCGTCGGACGGTATGCACGGGGCATTCTGGTAGATCCGGACCAGCCGTCCATCCGGCAGATTGCACGCGCCCTTGACTACGTGGTATTCAACCAGGAAAAACGCCTTATGATGGAAAAACAAGCCCACCAGAGAGGCTATCAGATGCGATGGGGCAACAGCGCCTGGGCCTTGCTGCAGTACATTGATTTCGCAAGAGAACAAAAAGAGATAGTTACCGGCAGGGGCGTAAAATTCACAAGGGCAAAACCCTCGCCGCTCCAACTGCAAAAACATCGGTATCAACATGAGGCAGGAACGCCTCTCGGCGTGCAATCTTCGGACTTAAGCTGAAAGGAGTCACGGTTATGACGTTCGTACAGCGTCTGACTTTTTCTTTTGTATTGACGGCGGCTTTTTTCACAGGCTGTGAAACTACCCCGGATATACAATACGACCGGGAGCCTGCGGTGCGGCTGGATGCTATGCGGTTCGGGGGCGTCGAGTTGGACTATGCCACGCTGCTGTTCGACGTCGAGATTGACAATCCTTATCCGGTTGGTCTGTCGGTCCCGCGTTTGCGCTACGCCCTTATAAGTGAAGGCCGTACGTTTCTTACGGCAACCGCTCTTAATAACGTCACCGTACCGCCGAACACGAAGAAGGTAATAACGCTCGCAGACGAAGTCACCTATGCGCGTCTGCTGAGAGCCCTGGATGGCGAGCCCGGCTTAACAATTCCGTTTAAGGCCGAATTGACATTATCGCTGGATACGCCGGGGTCTGAATGGATTAATTTGCACGTGGAAAACGAAGGGTACATTGTCCTGCCGGAGCCTCCGGAAATCGAAGTCGAAGGCAAAATGTACAACGCCGTGGACGTGGTTTTTGTTGCTACGCCACAGGATGTTGTGGACAAAATGCTTCAGTTGGCCGAAGTCAAGAAAGACGATTTGCTCTACGACCTGGGTTGCGGGGACGGCCGGATCGTTGTGACGGCCGCAAGGAGGTACGGCTGCAGGGCCGAAGGTTTCGATATAGACCCCCGGCGAGTCGAAGAGTCGCTGGAAAACGTTCGAAAGAATAACGTCGGGCACCTGGTGAAAATCGAGCAGAAGGATATCTTCACGCTCGACCTGAGCGAGGCGGACGTTATCACCCTGTTTCTGCTCCCGAGTCTGAACGCCAATCTCATTCCCCAGTTGGAGAAACTCAAGCCGGGCTCCAGGATCGTCTCCCACAGCTTCGCAATGGGCGAAATCAAGCCGGACAAGGTTGTCACCATGTTATCCAGGGAAGATAAGAGCGAACACAAGATCTACCTCTGGATCACGCCGCTAAGCAAAGAACTTGGTGAGTAACCACCTGTCGAATGCGGCAATTTCATGCCCCATCAACCGAGGTTGACAGGTTTCTGCTCTTTGGCGGATTTGTAGATTGCCAGTATCACTTCAACGGCCTTTCGTGCCTCGCGCCCGTCGATCCAGAAATCCTCGCCGGATTCGAGTGCATCGAGAAACGCCTTGAAATTCCGCGTATGATTTTCGTGCGTAATTGCCGCCGGGTCGGAAACTCCGCCGCCGCCTTCGATCTCGCCGAATTTCTTCAGGACTTCGGCGTCTTCGGGCTTCTCGTCGGCAAACTGCCAGACGGTTATACTGTTTTCCACGTTGATGATAGTGCCTTTTGTGCCGGTAATCTCGAATCGCCTGAACTGGCCTGGGTACGAACCGGTCGTGCCATAGATGACTCCCAATGCGCCGCTGGTATATCGCAGCGCGGCGGCCGCGGTGTCCTCGGTTTCGATCTGCGGATGGCCGAGCTTCGACGTGAACGCCTGCACCGATTCGATGGGCGGCATAACGTCGCAGAGCATATCGACCATGTGAATGGACTGGTTCATCAGCGCGCCGCCGCCGTCGAGTTTCCATGTGCCGTGCCATGAGTCCTTATAATACTCGTCGGTCCGCCACCAGGGGACATAGATACCGGCGTATGTAATCACGCCGAGACGCCCGGAATTGATTGCTTCCCTGATCGGGACCATCATGTCGTTAAACCGGTACGGGAATATACCGCCCAGACGCGTGCCGGCCTTTTCATGGGCTTCGATCATCAGGTCGATTCGCTCCAGGGTAATCTCCAGGGGCTTTTCGCATATTACGTGTTTGCCCTCTCCGGCCGCGGCAATAGTCGGCTCGGCGTGAAATCCGCTCGGCGTGGCGATGGTAATGATATCGATATCATCGCTTCTGATCATCTGTTCGTAATCTTCGAAGGCGCGAACGCCGTATTTATCCGCGAGGGATTTGGCTCTTTCGGTAATCTTATCGCAGCAGCCGATAAGTTTCGCGTTGGGCAAGTCACCGATAGCCCGGGCGTGAAAATCGGCAATCAGTCCGGCAGCAACAATCCCAAAATTCCAGGTCTTCATCTCATTATTCCTTTCCGTGTAAAAATGAATGAAAGTGTCTAAAGTGATCTAAATTGACTAAAGTGAGCTAAAGTGTGTAAGCGCATTATCAACTTTAGTCACTTTAGCTGTACTGTCCGACATCATCTTCT
>DQCG01000162.1:6447-7336 GCA_003533825.1 Phycisphaerales bacterium | reverse complement strand
CTCGAAACGTCTTTCTTTCAGCATAACACTCAAATAACTCCTCATATATCTTGCATCCTTTCTTCTCTACAGAAATTACAAGTTCTTTTATATTCACCTCAGTCGTATGGTCCGCATCCTCTTCTTACCCAAGCTCTCGCTCCGCAGCTCTCACAATTGAATCCACTTCTTTCGCTAATCCCGCCTCGAGCGGTTCCGGTTCATGGCTGCTAAGAGTCTGCTTTACCTGTTCCCTGAGGCGGTCGGCCATCGATAGTTTGCCGCTATCGACCCAGCCGTCCCAGCTTTGTCTGGTCCATGCCGGACCGGCCAGCCAGAACTCTTTGCGAAAGTTCCGTACGGTATGCTCCTCGGCCAGGAAATTACCGCCGGGGCCAACTTTGTTTACAACATCGGCAGCCACCATCCCGGCATCAACTTCAAAGCCGCGAGTGATTCGCTTGACATATTCCATTATCTCATTATCGAGAGCGAGCCATACCAATGAGCCGGCATGGTCGGTCCCGCAGATTCCGCAGTGACCGAAAGTATCGGCACCGGCAAGAGCCGCCAGAAGCAGGCTCGTGCCCTTCTCGGCGCCCGCCTGAGCGTCCGGGACTTTCGCATCCGTCAGGCATACGTTCACATACACCGGAAAACCATAATACTTTGCCATCTGCACCATCGCCACAGCCATAAGGCCCTGCTCGGGCGAGCCGAACGAACAGATGCTCGTTCGCGGGTCCATAATATGCGGGATGCCGCCGTATGTGATAGGCGTGCCCGGCGCGAACAACTGAGTGACAACCACGCCTGCAAGAATCTCAGCGTTTTCCTGCGCCAGCGTCGCGGCTAACGTTGCCGGAGCGGTGCCGCTTGTCATCGCCATCGGGCCGATGCTCACGGGCTG
>DQCG01000162.1:3559-6338 GCA_003533825.1 Phycisphaerales bacterium | reverse complement strand
GACTTATCGGTTCGAGAAACGCCTCTACCATCGGCCTGTCCCGCAGAGCTTTGGCGCCACCTACAATCGTACGGTATATTTCGAGTACATACCCGGCCGTCTTTTCGTTCTTAATCCAGCACCGGGTCGGCTTGCCGGTGCCCTTGACAAGCTCGCCGGTTAGATAAACATCACGCCAGGCTTCGGATATCTCCTGCGGCTGCGCCATCGAACCTACGATTGTGATATTGCCGAGGGCGTCGCCAAGTTTTATCGCTTCGTTCGTATCGCCAATGTTGGCCGGTCGGCGATCGCCGCTGTCGGTATCGATCCAGCTATACTGCCCGGGGCTGCTCATCAGCACAAAATCGCCGTATCCGAACCTCGCGGTGCGCTCGGGATTTCGGCCGTAAAGAACGTACTTTTTGCCGACCTTCTCGATGCTGCTCATAACAAGCTTCTCGGGGAGCTTAGCGATTTTCGTATCCTGCTGGACATCGGCACCGGCCTGCCTGAGCAATTTTAGGGCTTCATCGTGATGCACCATAACACCGGTATCTCGCAGTATCTGCATTGTGCCGGCATGAATCGCCTCGATTTCCTTCTCGGATAGAACTTCCACATGAATTTTTGCCATTAGCTTTTCCCCGTAGGGTGTGCACGGCACACCATATTCGAAGTTGGTGGGCAATGTCCACCCTACCCCTTAAGCCAAAGGTCAATCGGCGCCCGAACGCCCTTCGGCCGGTACGGCAGCTCCACTTTCTGTCCCTTTCGCGCCGAGCAATATCCGGCGTAAAGAACTTCCTGTACGACCCGGCCATCCTCTCCGGTTGCCTGAGGCTCTTCTTTGCCGCGAACGCACCTGGCGAAATGCCTCATCTCCTGCGGGAAACCGTAATTCCATAGCTCCTCGAAAACCGGCCACGTCCAGCCCTTTGTCGAGGGTGCCTTTTCGACCGCATAGCCATAGCCGTGCTCGCTGTAAGTCGGAAGCGCGTTGCCCATGTGAAGGTCGGCGTAGGTGACGCCGCCGTCGCCGTAAACTTCAATCCTGTCCTCCATTCCGCCGCGACGTGCCCAGCTATCCTCGACGAGCCCGACGGCATTGTTCTCGAACTCGATAATACAAATCGAATTATCCTCGCCCTTGGTCTTGTCCGCGTGGGCGTAAATACCCATCTGGCAAAAAACATTTTTGATTTTGGGCCGGCCCAAGAACCAGTAGCAGAACGCGATGCCGTGACATCCCATATCCATGAAAACACCGCCGCCCGATTTATCCACGTCCCAGAACCACGGCGCATGCGGACCGAAATGCTTTTCCGCCTGTTTCACCATATACAGCCTGCCGAAGGCGCCCTGGTCGGCCATTTCTTTGGCCTTGACGTACTTAGGCGTGAAAAACAACTCCTCGGCATACATCAACAGCACACCCTTTTGCCGGCATGTATCGATCATCAGGTCGGCCTCTTCCAGAGTCATGCAAAGGGGCTTTTCGCAAACCACGTGCTTGCCGGCTTCGGCGATATCAACAGTCATCTGCGCGTGCAGATTATTCGGCGCCGCGATTGTCACCATCTCGATATCTTTGACGGCAAGCATCTCCTTATAGTCTGTAAAAACCCGTGCTATACCGTACCTTTCAGCCAGCTTTTGGGCGTTGCCCGGCGTTGGCGAAGCTACAGCGACAACTTCCGCCGCATCCGGAACCATCCCAATAGAAGCAGCGTGGATGTCCGCTTCAAACTGCGAACCGATAATGCCCACTTTGACCTTTCCCTTGCTTGTCATGATGAATATACCTCCTTTTCTTTCAAACGGTCGCTAATTTCTACAAAGTCCATCCCGGACGATATTCATAGTGCAGATACTTGTTGGCTTCCGGCAGATTCGTAATCTTGAAATTCTCGCTGTCCCAGACCAATCTTTTGCCGCCCATACGAACGGAAACCGTTCCCAGCATAACCGCCTCGGTCAGCGGGCCGGCAAAGCCGAAATTCGAGCGAGTCTCGCTGCCGGTCTTGCAGGCCTGGATCCATTCCTTGTGATGCCCGATCGAGCGGGGCAGCGTTTTGGGAGGCCTTTTGTACGCCTTCATTTTCGCTTCGGGTATCAGGCGGGGGCTATTGCCGCCCCAGCCTTCGACGTACATCGTGCCCTTATCGCCAACGAAAATCAGCCCGTCTTCGCGTGACAGCTCCCGGTTATCTTCCAGCTCATCCGGACGAGGCGGCAGCATACCGCCATCGTACCAGTGCAGCTTGACCGGCGGCATATCCCCCCTGTCGCCGAACTGATAATGAACCGTAGAGGCCAGCGGCAGCGTTTCTTTATATACGAGTGTCGAGCTGGAATACACGCTTTCAGGTGCGCCGAGTTTCAGCGCCGAAAAGACCGGCGCCAGATTGTGAATTCCCATGTCACCAAGCCCGCCCGATCCGAAATCCCACCAGCCGCGCCATGCGAAGGGCACGTACGCCGGATGATAAGGTCGATAGGGTGCCGGCCCCAGCCACAAATCCCAGTCCAAAGTCGATGGAACCTCCGGCGTGTCCTTCGGCCGATCAACACCCTGCGCCCAGAAGAGCCGGCCGTTATGCGTCGGCCTGTCAGACCAAGCGTGCACCTCACGGACCGGGCCGATTGCTCCGTCCCAGAGCCATTCGTTGATCAGGCGATTGCCCTCGAAGGCCATGCCCTGGTTCCCCATCTGAGTGGCAACGCCCGCCTGCTTTGCTGCTTTTGCGATTGCCCGCGCCTCATGGACCGTCCGGGTCAGCGGTTTTTCGCAATAGAC
>DQCG01000162.1:0-3540 GCA_003533825.1 Phycisphaerales bacterium | reverse complement strand
TGCTTGCCCATTTTGATAGCCGTCATCGAAGCGACGGCGTGCGCGTGGTCCGGCGTGGCTACCACGACGGCGTCGATTCCTTTTTCTTTCTCCAGCATGACTCGGAAATCACGGTACTTCTTCGCCTTTGGGTAAGTCTTAAACGTATCCGCAGCGCGGGCCCAGTCCACGTCACACAGCGCGACAATATTCTGGCTGCTGACATTGTCAATATCCCATCGGCCCTGGCCGCCCACTCCGATTCCAGCGATGTCGAGCTTCTCGCTCGGCACCGTTCGGCCCCGGCCTCCCAGGACAGACGCCGGCACGATCGTCATCGCCGCAGCAGCGGCAGAACCACCGATGAAGGAACGCCGGGAGATTGCCGGGCCGCATTTACTTTTACTCGCTTTCTGTTTTCTCATAATAATATCCTCACGAAAAACTCATCAAACCTTTGACAGGCAGAGTATTGGGCACACATACAGCCAATTCATCCAGGCCATAATACCGTAATAAGTTTTCCAATTCCAGTTGGTTCTACAATCACATTCGGACATATAGCATTTCTTTACGGCACCGTTTTTTCAACAATTATTAAGGAAATTGAACTTTCAGCGTCAATTCAAGAAAAATATGTGCTTTTCTATCTGCTTTTTCCCGATATTATTTAAAAGGTACACACGATCTTTGCGAGAGATTTCCCTTGACTGCAAGGTAATCTATCTGGTACAAATAGAATCGTCAGTATCTTTGGCATCAAGTCGTTGGAATTATTCTGGATGGAATTGACAAAAGGCAGGGAAGGCCGGGATTATCATCAATCAGTTAATTTGAAGGAGGACTATTATGCGGAGAAAACTAACTTATTTAGCCTGCTTTGTTTTTGTGTTGAGTCTTTCCAGCAGTGCTGAAGGTGCAACAGAGCTTGCACACTGGCGGCTGGATAACGATGCAACGGATTCGGCCGGCGACATTGACGGAACGCTCATGAACGGACCCGAGTTCACGACCGACGCAATAGTGGGCAGCCATGCACTGGTCCTGGATGGTGCAGCATCGCAGTACGTTGATTTTGGCAATCCGTCGATTTTGCCGTCCGGCACATCCCCCCGCAGCATGTGCGGCTGGGCCAGGACCGATACGGTTGCCGCCGGCTGGAAATGGATTGCAGCTTATGGTTCGGGGGGAACAAGTCAGGCTATGTTCATCGGCATGAACGGCGCGAGCCTGTACGGCGGAGGTTACGGCGATGACGTCTTCGCGAGTGGTTTTTGGGAGGTCGATGTCTGGCACCACATCTGCCTGACGTATGACGGAAGCACGGCGAGACTTTATGCCGACGGCATCGAGGTGGCCTCAGGCGCAAAAAACTGGAATCTGGTTTTGAACAGGGCGCATATTGGGCGACAGGTCAATAATGCGGCTGAATTCTGGGATGGCCTGATCGATGATGTCCGCATTTACGACTACGCCCTTAGCCCTGCCGAGATAAGGAAGCTGGCGGCACTTCCGAAGGCGACCAAACCCGACCCGGCCGATGGCGCCATACACCCGGATACATGGGTGAGTCTTTCCTGGACTCCGGGCGGTTTCGCCGTCTCGCATGATGTGTACTTCGGCGAAAATTCCAGTGACGTGGACAATGGCACCGGCGGGACATTTCAGGGCAATCAGGATACAGAGTATTTTGTTGTCGGCTTCCCCGGATTTCCCTATCCGGACGGCCTGGTTCCGGGTACGACTTACTACTGGCGAATCGACGAGGTCAATGAGGCAGACCCGAACAGCCCTTGGAAGGGCGACGTCTGGAGCTTAACAGTGCCCAGCAAGACCGCCTATAATCCCAGTCCGCCCGACGGCGCCAGATTCACGGATACCCAGACGACTCTCACCTGGACGGCAGGCTTCGGTGCCAAATTGCATACGGTGTTTTTCGGCGATAATTTCGATGATGTAACCAACGACACCATCGGTACACCGGCGGGAGCTCTAAGCTATAATCCCGGAACGCTTGAATTAGATAAGACCTACTACTGGCGGGTCGACGAATTCGACGGATCGACTACGTATAAAGGCGAAACATGGAGCTTCAGGACCATGCCCGAGATACCAATTTCCGATCACAACCTCGTATGCTGGTGGAAACTCGACGAGGGACAGGGTACAATAGCTATCGACTGGTCCGGGCATAAAAATGACGGTACGCTTATCAATGGTCCGGTCTGGGTAGCCGGCTATGATGATGTAGCGCTGGATTTCGACGGAAGCGATGATTACGTTAATTTTACCAACGTATCAGGCCTACCGTCCGGCAATGCACCCCGCAGCATGTGCGGATGGGCCAGGACCGATACGATTGCTGCCGGCTATCGCTGGATAGCGGCATACGGCTCACCCAGTACGAGTCAGGCTTTGTTTATCGGAATGCTCGGCAGCGATCTTGTCGGCGGAGGTTATGGCTTCGATGATGTATCTCTTAGTGGTTTCTGGGAAACAGATGTCTGGCATCATATATGCCTGACCTATGACGGAACCACCGCCAGGTTGTATGCTGACGGTATCGAAGTAGCCGCAGAGGCTAAAAGCTGGGACCTGGCTTTGGGCCGTGCACACATCGGACGGCAGGTAAACGATGCGGCCGAATTCTGGGACGGCCTTATCGATGACGTCCGTATCTACGACAAGGTATTGACTCCGGAAGAGATTATGAAGGCTATGATGGGCGATCCGATGCTTGCCTGGAATGCGAGTCCGCCCAATGGGTCAACTCCGGATATTCATACTGCATTACCCCTTATCTGGTCACCCGGGGATATGGCTGCTCAACACGATGTGTACTTCGGCACCGATGCAGATGACGTCGCGGATGCAGATACTTCGACGGCCGATGTGTACCGAGGACGCCAGAGCGCTACCAGCTATACTCCACCGGAAGACATCGGATGGGGAACCGGGCCCTACTACTGGAGAATCGACGAATATAATACTGACACGACTATCACCAAAGGCAAAGTATGGAGCTTCACGGTGGCCGATTACTTCATCGTGGACGATTTCGAGAATTACGACTCCGGCGACAACCAGATATGGTACGCATGGCACGATGGGCTTGGCTTCGGCTCGCCCGGCAGCGAACCATACTTCGCCGGTAACGGCTCCGGTGCGATGGTCGGCGACGAAACCACTTATTCCTATACCGAGGAAACAATCGTTCACGGCGGCAAACAATCGATGCCGTTATCCTACGACAATAATAAGCCGGGCTACGCATACTACTCGGAGGCGGAGTTGACATTAATCGCCCCCCGTCCGAGGGATTGGACCGAGCAAAGCGTTACGGAATTGTCTCTGTGGTTCAGAGGCTATCCGGGATCCGTCGGCAGCTTTGTCGAAGGTCCGGCCGGCACCTTTACGATGACCGCTTCCGGAGCGGATATCTGGGCGGTTAACGGAGTAGAAGCAGACGAGTTTCACTTTGCCTATAAGATTCTCACCGGCGTCGGTTCGATTGTCGCAAGAGTGGAAAGTGTGGAGAATACCAACGCCTGGGCCAAGGCC
>DQCG01000161.1:12646-12886 GCA_003533825.1 Phycisphaerales bacterium | reverse complement strand
AAAGGTCTTATCATCCTGATTTCCGACCTGCTCACGTCGATAGACCGGCTCGAACCGGACCTGGGCTATCTATGCACCGGCGGCCATGATGTTGTGGTCTTCAATGTGATGGATCCGGCCGAATTAAATTTCGACTTCGACTCGCCGGCACTTTTTCAGGACATTGAGAGCGGGCGCAACATGTACGTCGATCCGTCCGACGCCCAGATTTCTTACAAGCGGAAGCTGGAAAAACATCTG
>DQCG01000161.1:3314-12600 GCA_003533825.1 Phycisphaerales bacterium | reverse complement strand
CGGCCCTTCGACCTGGCCCTGCTGGATTTTCTCCATGACCGGATGCGCCATCGTAAAAGAATCAGGCACAGGTCTCGTCCGAAGGGCAGGAGGACGATATGAGTTTTCTTTATCCTTTATTTCTGGCGGGAATCGCCGCGGTAAGTCTGCCGATTATTCTGCACATGATTCGCCGGCAGACTCGCAAAAGGGTAACATTCAGTTCGTTGATGTTTCTGCGCACAGCGGTGCCGCGATTCAAGAATCGCAGCCACATAGAGAACCTGCCGCTTTTGATTTTAAGATGCATTATATTATGCCTGCTTGCTTTTGCGTTTTCGCGCCCGTTCTTCCCGCGCCAAGCGGGTAACGCCCAGGTCCCTGTCGCCAGTCGGGTCGTCCTTCTGATCGACTCCAGCGCTTCGATGCGGCGGGCCGGCATGTGGACCCAGGCGATCAGCGAAGCACAGTCGGCGGTCAGTGACGTAAGCGGTGCTGACCGTCTCAGCGTGATGAAATTCGATCAGGGCACGGAAACGCTGATTGGATTCGAGCAGTGGGATGCGATGGACTCGTCTCGCCGTACAGCGGTAGCAGCAGAACAACTATCGAAATTGTCGCCGGGCTGGGCTATGACCAATCTCGGTAACGCCCTGGTCGCCGCGGCAGAGGCCATCGAGGACGATGAAGTCAATGACGGGCAGCAGAACTTCAGAACGCACCAAATCGTGCTTGTCACCGACCTTCAGAAGGGCAGCAGCCTCAATGCGCTGCACGCTTACGAATGGCCGCAGAGCACGGAATTGCTTCTCAAGCTGATCCCTGCCAAAGGCACGACCAACGCATCGCTGCAGTTGATTGCCGGCAAAGATTACCTGACTCGTCCGGCCGGCAATGACCAGGTAAGTGTTCGCATTGCAAACTCGTCCGATGCGGCCGTGGAGCGTTTTGGTCTGAGCTGGGCCGGCGAAGATTCCACGGAGACGTCTGAGCGGACCACGGAAATGTACGTTCCGGCGGGGCATAGCGTTGTTGTTCGTGTACCGCCACGAACGGATAGCTCGACGCCGGGAAAGCTGATCCTGACGGGTGATGACCACGATTTCGATAACACCCTATATGTAGCACCCGATTTGACTCGGCAGGCCAACATTCTTTACATAGGCAGCGAAAAAGCCGCTGATTCCGGCGGCATGCTGTTTTATATCGAGCGGGCTTTCGGAGCTGCCGGCGTGCTCGATCCGCATGTTATCTCCCGTCCGCCGGACGGCTTCACGGATGCAAACGTTGCATCGGCGCACTTGATCATTGCAACCGATGCGATCACGCCGGGAAAAATCGGCTCACTGCGCCGATACCTCGAATCAGGTGGGACCGTTCTTTGGGTGATGAAGTCTCCTGAAGCGGCCGGGACGATGGCGGCTCTTGCAGGCATCGACACCGTCGAATCTGAAGAATCCGATGTTAGTACTTATGCCATGCTCAGCCGGATTGAATTCAAACATCCACTACTGTCACCGTTCTCCGAACCGCGATTCGGAGACTTCACCCGGATTCATTTCTGGAAGCATCGACGAATCGACATCAACGATTTGCCGGGAGCCGAAGTTCTGGCCTTCTTCGACGACAACGATCCGGCATTGTTCGAGCTGCACGTGGATAAAGGATCACTTTTGGTTTTGGCATCCGGCTGGCACCCATCGGACAGCCAGCTCGCGCTTTCGACGAAATTCGTGCCGCTGCTTTACTCAATCCTCGAATACGGCGGCGTCATTGCAGGCCGGCAGGCACAGTATTTCGTCGGTGACAATGTGCCAATGTCACTTCTATCAAGGTCTGAATCGGAAAAGCTGGAGATTCTCAAACCCAACGATTCGATCATCGGCCTGAATGCCGGCCGGCAAAGCTTTACACAGACGGACCTGCCCGGAATTTATACCATTAAGTCGCCGGATGGGGATCAGAATTTTGCGGTGAACCTGCCGGCGAAGGAGTGCCAAACCGCCGTTATGCCCATCGAGGACCTCGAAGCACTCGGCCTCTCGCTCAAGCAGTCTGCCGGTCTTGCAGGCGAACGCGCCGAGCTGTCCGGTGATTCTCGATATGCAAGGGCAAGCCGTCGCAGCAGTTTTGCGGAATTGGAATACGATCAGAAGGTTTGGCGGTGGGTGTTTATTGGATTGCTTGCTGTTTCGTTTATTGAGATTGCTCTGGCGGGCTGGTTGACTCGCTCGCCTTCTATATCTCAGGGAGAACAGACATGATTGAAGAAGCTCTTCGCAAACGGCTCCGGCCAATCGTGAACCGCCGAAAGCGTTTGCTCCTGGCTTTGAGATTGTCGGCCTACTGGCTTGTTTCGGTGCTGCTCGGCGCCGGTTTGATAGGTGCCAATTGGCTGTGGGGATTCAAATCGCCGGTCGCAAACTGGGCACTGTGCATCTTGACCGTGCTTGCGACGCTGTACGCCCTGTACAAATCTCGCCGTATGCAGCCGGACTACAAGGCTGTCGCTCGACAAATTGAACGGCAAAATCCCGATATCCATGCACTGCTGCTGGCCGCAATAGAGCAGGAGCCCGAACTACCCGACGGTCAATTCGGTTATCTCCAGGAAAGGGTTATTGGCGAAGCCGTAAGACATGCGATGAAACACGACTGGCTGCGGAGCATCTCGACTAAGAAGCTTTTGTTGGCGGAAATTGGCGGCGCCGTCACGTTATCATTGATCATCACTATGCTGTTGCAACTGTTGCCTTCGGCGCCTTTCCTGTTCAAAACCGATGAAAATGTGCTGGCAAAAAGAGGTTATAATATCACCGTCAGTCCGGGAGACACCAACGTAGAGGCGGGAACGCCGGTGGTAATACTCGCGAGGTTCAATGGGCGTGTGCCGTCGAAGGCCAGTCTCCTGTACGGCGCATCCGGCAAGAAGCTCCGGCATATGAACCTGGACAGGAACCTGGATGATCCCGTGTTTGGCGGCATCATTCAGGAAGTCAACAGCAACCTGCTCTATTATATCGAGTACGCGGACCAGCGGACACGTGATTATAAAATAAGCGTCTACGAGCAGCCAGCTTTGACCAGGGCCGATGCGAAGATTATCTTTCCTTCGTATACGAAACTTCCCGAAAAGGTCATTAAAGACACCCGCCAGGTCAGTGTAGTGGAAGGCTCGCAGGTTATCCTGACGTTCATTCTCAACAAAGCGGTGGCTACGGCGAAACTCGTCCCCAAAGATGGACCGTCTCTGGGGCTGACCGTCGGCAGCGAGCACCCGAACGTATATACCACTTCAATCACGGCCGTGGAGAACCGGCGTTATGAGCTGCATCTGGCTGATGCCCAGGGACTCAGGAACGAGATTCCGCAGCGTTTCGTGATCGATGTTCATAAGAATCTGCCGCCGGAGCTTAAGACCGTTTTTCCCAATCGTGACGTAGTTGCGTCGTCTATAGAGGAGCTGAGCCTGGAAGCTGAGGTCTCGGACGACTATAGTGTGACCGGCTATGGTCTCAGTTACGCTCTTGCGGGCGGACAAATCGAGGACATTACGCTGGGCTCGTCGCTGGTATTAACCGAGAAGCAGCCGATTCAGCATCTGCTGGCGCTGGAAGAGCTCAGTGTTCAGCCGGATCAGTTGTTGACGTATTACTTCTGGGCCGACGATTTTGGCCCGGACGGCCGGGTACGACGAACTTCCAGCGATATGTACTTCGCCGAGATACGTCCCTTTGAAGAGATTTTTACCGAAAGCCAGTCTTCTCAAAGCCAGCAAAACCAGAACCAGAATCAGCAGGACCGCCGGCAGGGCGGGCAGCTTGCCCAACTGCAGAAACAGATTATCAGTGCCACGTGGAACATCAAGCGGCAGGCCGAACAGTCGGGCGGCATCGATGACCAGAAAGAAGACCTCGGCGTCGTTCACGAGTCTCAGGCCGATGTGCTCGAGCAGGCCCGTTCGGCTTCGGCGCAGGCCGAGGATCCCGCCGAAGCCAAAACGCTCCAGGAGGCGGCACGGCACATGGAGACTTCGCTGGAGCATCTGGGCGGTGCTCTGGAATCCGCCTCGGAGCAAGAGTTGACGCCGGCACTGGCGGCGGAACAATCGGCCTACCAGGAGCTGCTCAAGTTGAGGCAGCGCGAGCACCAGGTCGGACAAACCCGTAGTGCTAATGCCAGCAATACTCCGCGTTCGGCCCGCTCGCAGCAGCAATTACAGCAGTTGGAGCTCGCTCAGAGGGAAAATCGATACGAGACGGAGCGCCTCGCCCAGTCCCAGGAGCAGACTGCCCAGCGAGAGGACCTTCAGGTTCTTAACCGGCTTCGCGATCTGGCACGACGGCAAAATGACATGAGCAACAAGCTCAAGGATGTTCAGGCTGTGCTTCGAGAGGCACAAACGGAACAGCAAAAGCAGGAGATTCGCCGTGAGCTTAAGCGCCTCAGAGAAGAGCAGCTCGAAGCGCTGCGAGACGTTGACGAGCTTCAGCAGCGAATGGACAGTCCCGAAAATCGCCGGCGCATGGCCGATGCGGCCGAGCGGCTCGGCCAGAGCAGATCGGGTATCCGTCAGTCGGCCGAGGAGCTGGAGCAGGAGAACGTCTCGAACGCTATCACCTCCACAACGCGCGCTCAGAGGCAGCTCGAGCAGATGCGTGACGAATTTAGAAGCAGAACATCCGGCCAGTTTACCGAACAGATGCGCAATATGCGCGAGCAGGCCCGGCAGCTTGACGAGCGCCAGAAGGAGCTTGCCGAAGAGATACAACAACAGATCGATGCAGAGCAGAAGACACTGACCGATTCCGGAGCAAGCCGCGAATTGGCGGATCGGGCGGACCGGCAGAAAGAAGGTGTCGAAAATCTGCTCGACCAGATGAAAGATGTGAGCGAGCAGTCGGAGGCCTCGGAGCCGCTGCTTTCGCGGAAACTATACGATACGCTGCGAAATACGAGCAGCGACAATCTCGACAGGGCGCTCGATGTCACCAGCGAATTGCTCAGGCGTAATTTCCTACCGCAGGCGCAGGAGATGGAGCAGCGGGCCGGAAGGGGAATCGAGGAGATGAGGAAGGGCGTCGAGGACGCGGCCGAGAGTGTGCTCGGCGACGAGGCCGAGTCGCTGCGTCTGGCGCGAGATCAGCTCGACGAGCTGATAAGGCAGGTAGACGAAGAAGCCGCTCGTGCCGGCGGTCAAGCTCGTCAGGACGGGGAGCCAAACAGGCCCGGGGGCTCGACGGCGAACCAACGGCAGCTTACCGATGCTCGATCCCGAACCGGCCGCGGACAAGGGCAGGATGGCGATCCCAACGGCCCCGCGGACAGGCAGGCAAATCAGCCTCGTGCCGAGGGCGTCCCGCCCTCGGATCGCGGGCAGGATGCCCGCGACACGATGCGGCCCGGTGATCGAACCGGCGGCGTTCGAGCCGACCCGACCGGCGGGGGCGATAATCAAGGCGGGCAGTGGGACCAGTTCGATCCGAACGGCCCGCTGACGGGCAGAGATTTCAGACAGTGGTCCGACGGCCTGCGCGACGTGGAAGAAATGCTCAGCGAGCCCGACCTGCGCAATGATGTCGCACGAGTCCGAGACCGCGCCCGCGCGATACGTGCGGAGTTCAAACGTCACGGCACAGAGCCGCAGTGGGACCTGGTCGTACAGCAGATCACCCATCCGCTGGCCGAATTGCGTAATCGCATCGGCGAGGAGCTGGCGAAGCTTCAATCGGACGAGGCGATGGTCCCCATCGACCGCGATCCGGTACCGGGACGTTACGCCGAGCTTGTGCGAAGGTACTATGAAAACCTCGGAGGCGATGAATGATGTTGCCTGGGTCAATCATTGTCCCCGCAAGCCCCTGGCTCTGGCTGGCCGTGCCGGTATTCGTTGCGGCGGTTATACTATTGGTTTGGTCGTACCGGCGCTCACCGGAGATCGGTGCGGTTCACAGGATCGCCTTTGGCCTGAGGCTTCTGGGAGTGCTGGTGCTTGCATTATGTCTGCTGGAGCCGTTATGGAGCGGGCGGCAAGTCAAATCCGGCGCGAATCTGTTTCTGGTGATTGCCGACAACAGCAGTGGGATGAACGTTCGGGATCAGGGCATGGCCCTGAGCCGCGGCGAGATGCTTAAATCCGTATTTCAAGGCGACAGGTCCGCCTGGCTCGGCACGCTGGCCGACAATTTTCAGCTCCGCGAATATCTCTTCGATTCGCAGCTTCGCCGAACGACGGATTTCTCGGAACTTATCTTTAACGGCAGGAGCTCTGCAATCGGCTCAACCCTGCGAACCGTCGCCCAGCGTTATCGCGGCAGGCCATTGGCCGGTGTGCTCCTGATGACCGACGGCAACGCTACGGATCTGGGCGAAGAATTCTATGACTTGTCGGGCGTGCCGCCGGTATACCCGGTTGTCGTGGGAGCGGCCCGGCCGCAAAAAGATATCTCCCTGGCAAATGTATCCGTCAGCCAGACGTCTTTCGAGGATGCCCCGGTAAAGATACAGGCCGACGTCGAAGCCTCCGGATACGCCGGCAAGACCGTAGCGGTGGACCTTGTCGAGAGTTCCGGCAGAGTTGTCGAATCACAAAAACGTAAAATCGCAAAGGACGACGAGAAACAGGTTTTCCGTTTTGACCTGCGTCCGGACAAGAGCGGCGTTCTATTCTATCATCTCGAGGCCGCGGAAAAAATCGCCCAGGATAACTCTTCGGATCAGCCGCAGGAGCCGTCGGAAGCAACACTGGTCAACAACCGGCACGCACTGGTCGTGGACCGTGGAAAGGGACCGCACCGGATTCTATATGTAGCCGGAAGGCCGAACTGGGAATACAAGTTCCTCCGGCGGGCAATAAGCGAAGATGAACAGGTGCAGCTTGTCGGGCTGCTTCGTGTCGCCAAACGCGAACCGAAATACGACTGGCGGGGACACACCGGGGAAATGAATAATCCGCTGTATCGCGGATTCGATAATAAAGATGCCGAAGAGGCCGAGCAGTACGATCAGCCGGTTCTCGTGCGCCTGGGCATACGTGACGAGACCGAGCTTCGCGATGGATTTCCCAGGACGGCTGAAGAGCTTTTCGACTATCGCGCGGTTATCCTGGATGACGTGGGGGCAGAGTTTTTCTCGCACGACCAGATGGAGCTGCTTCGGCGTTTTGTTGCCGAGCGGGGCGGCGGATTCTTGATGCTCGGCGGGACCGAATCGTTCCAGCGGGGCGACTTCAATCGCACACCCATCGGCCGAATGCTGCCGGTCTATCTGGACCGGTTTCCACAGAACCAAACGGGCAGGAAAATCTATTTCAACCTGACTCGTGAAGGCTGGCTGCAGCCCTGGGCAAGATTGCGCGACAACGAACAGGATGAACAACAAAGGCTCTCAACGATGCCTGAGTTCCGTGTGCTTAACCGTCTTGGAGCGGTCAAACCCGGCGCCAGTGTGGTCGCGACTGTCGGCAACGATCCGGACGTACAGTTTCCGGCATTGGTCGTACAGAGGTACGGCGGCGGGCGCTCGGCGGCGCTTACCGTCGGCGATGTGTGGCGTTGGGGCATGAAACAACCCGAGATGCGTGAAGATATGAACAAGTTCTGGCGACAAATGCTGCGGTGGCTTGTCGCGGACGTGCCGGACCGGATCTCGTTACAGGCCGCACAGAAGCACGACCGGGCGAACCAGCCGGTTGTGTTTCATGTTCGTGTCCGCAATAAAGATTTCGAGCCGATGAATGATGTTTCGATCGCAATAGAAGTGCGTGATCCCGATGGTCAGACGGTACAGGTGACTGCCGAACCCGTTCTAAGCGAAACCGGGCTGTTCGAGGCCATGTATGTCCCCCGCCGTAACGGCAGCTACTTTGCCCGTTCGGTTGTGACCGATGCCGAAGGCCTGGAGCTTGGCGATGCCCAGACCGGATGGGCCGTCGATCTCGAAACCCTTGAATTTCGGTCGATAAAAACGAATCGTCCGCTGCTGGAAAGAATCGCGCGCCAGACCGGAGGCCGGGTTGTTGAACTTAATTCGCTGGAAAGCTTCGCTCGCAGCCTGCCCAGCCGGAACGCCCCGGTTATGGACACATGGATAAGGCCCCTGTGGGATTTGCGGGGTATCTTGCCGGCGGTTTTCATTTTCATTCTGATTTGCTTTGTCGGCGAGTGGGCGCTGCGCCGCTGGAAGGGGATGCCATGATAAATTTTCGATTTTTGTGGGTACCTCTTATTGGTGTTCTGTTTTTCAACGTTGGCGCACGCCCGGCAACTGAGAATGTTGATCCGGATACTGGGAGGTCCACTGTAATTGTTGTTGTCGGAGCCGCCGGGGCACCAGAGTACGGAGCGCAATTTGTCAAATCGGCCCGTCTCTGGGAACAGGCATGTTCGAAAGGCGACAAGAAATTCATCGCGATTGGCCTGGAAGAAGATGAGAATCCGGACAATCGTAAGAAATTGCAGCAAACTTTAGCAAGCGAATCTCAGCAAACCGACGCCGCGTTATGGCTGGTTCTGATCGGACACGGAACGTTCGACGGCAGGTCGGCCAAATTCAATCTGCGAGGCCCCGACCTTGCGGCCGACGATCTGGCCGAATGGCTCAAGTCGGCGATCAGGCCTCTTATCGTAATCAATACGGCCTCATCCAGTGCCCCTTTCCTTACCAAGTTATCTGCACAAGGGCGCGTCGTGATCACTGCGACCAAAAGCGGCTTTGAACAAAACTACACGAGGTTCGGCGAATATCTCGCCGGCGCAATCGCCGAGCCGCAGGCGGACCTCGACAAGGATGGTCAGACATCGCTGCTTGAAGCATTTCTAACCGCTTCTCATCGCGTGGATGAATTCTACTCCGCCGAAGGATGGCTGGTAACGGAACGTGCTCTGCTCGACGACAACGGCGACGGGCTTGGCACACGCGCCGACTGGTTTCGAGGCATCCGGCCGGTACAACGGGCCGAGGACGGCGCCGCTCTTGACGGCTATCGTGCCCACCAGTTTCACCTGGTCCAAAGCGAAGCCGAGAACAAAATACCGCCCCAATTGCGAGCCAGGCGCAATCAACTGGAGCTTGAGGTGGTTAAGCTGCGTGATACTAAAGAGGATTTTCCCGAAAATGAGTATTTTGCCAGGCTCGAAAAACTGCTCTATGATATCGCCCAGATTTATGAGCAGACCGACACAAACGAAGACAACCCAAAATAGGCTTTCTTGCATATCGCTCGAACATAATCTCGATCTATTCGACACAAATTAATTCCACGCTGAAAAAAAGCTTGTCAAATGCGGGATCGTAAGGATAATTGTTT
>DQCG01000161.1:2584-3178 GCA_003533825.1 Phycisphaerales bacterium | reverse complement strand
TAGCCGGGATTGCCCCGAGCCTTTATGCAAGAAGTAGTAACACCATCAAGTTGGCCTTGATCGGCTGTGGCGGACGCGGCGCGGGAGCTGCCGTCAATGCGCTTTCGGTCAGGGACGGCAACACCAGGCTGGTCGCCATGGCCGATGTCTTCCCCGATCGTCTGCGGGGGAAGTACGAAGCCATCCGGCGGCAGTTTCCGAAAAAAGTGGACGTGCCGACGGACCGCCGGTTTATCGGATTCGACGCCTACAGGAAGGCGATGGACTGCCTCAGGCCGGGGGACATCGCGATCCTGACCACACCGCCGGCGTTTCGCTGGGTGCATTATCCTTATGCCATCGAAAAGGGGCTGAACGTTTTCATGGAGAAACCCGTGACCGTGGATGGGCCCACCAGCAAGCGAATGCTCAAACTCAACGAGGCCGCTAAAGCAAAGAATCTGAAGGTGGGTGTGGGCCTGAATTCCCGCCATGCCCGGCATCTGCAGGAACTGGCCAAACGCGTTCACGACGGTGAAATCGGCGAGATCATCCTGGAGCGAGGCTACCGGATGCACGGGCCGGCCGGGTCCTTTCACTCTCTGCCCAAGCCGG
>DQCG01000161.1:0-2546 GCA_003533825.1 Phycisphaerales bacterium | reverse complement strand
CGACTTCTACATCCACATTATCGATCACCTTAGCTGGATGAAAAACTCCTGGCCTGTCAAGGCACAGGGGCTGGGTGGTCGCCATTATAAGACGAGCCCTGACGGCGTCGCCTATGTGGACCAGAATTTCGACACGTACTCGGTGGAATACACCTTCGCCGACGGGACAAAAATCTACTTCGACGGACGCTGTATGGACGGCTGCCATAATAACTTTTCGAGCTACATCCACGGCACCAAAGGCAGCGCCATCGCTTCCAAAAACGGCGATTGCGGCGGACCTTCGGCCATCTTCAAAGGGCAGACACCAAACCGATCCGAAATGGTCTGGGAATCCAAAGTGCCCCCCGATCAACGAAGCTGGTACCAGAACGAATGGAATGATCTGATGGACGCCATCCGCGACGACCAGCCTTACAACGAAGTGGATCGTGGCGTGAACGTCAGCCTCATCTCCTCGATGGGGCGCATGGCGGCGCATACCGGCCAGGAAATCACTTACGAAGACATGCTCAACTGCGAGCATGAAATGGCGCCGGGTATCGACAAGTTGACGATGGATTCTCCCGCACCTCTGCGTGCCAATTCCGAAGGCAGATACCCGATCCCTCAACCCGGTATAGTCAAAGACCGCGAATACAGGGACTTCGCATAAAAAAGCATGACAAACCATAACAATAAAAAATTGACCGCAGTTCCCGGTTCCGCCGGGAGCTGCGTTTTTTTAGAACACATGACCCGATTTACTTGCGCCGATAAGTAAACACTTGGTCACTATTAAAAGCCGGAATGGCGTACAAAGGGTATTTGCTCGTGGATAATCCATCGATTTTCCTTGACGGGAAGGTGGATAATTATGTATAAATAAGGAAGGAAAGGATTGTGTCAGCACTGAACGGGCGTCTGTGGTTTCTTTTCTTTCAGCGGACGCAGTTATTGTAGTTTTCCGAATAGAGGAGGAATTATTACACAAGATATAGAGTTACAGACAAAGAGATGCGCCTCACTTTTATTTTTTGCATTTCAACCAACAACTTATGTTTATTTTTTGAAGGAGGAATATTATGTCTAAAAAACCGATTTGTTTAATTTCTCTTGTTTTAGTGCTGGGCCTGGTCCTAACGAGCACGGCAAAAGCTGCTGAATCGGATCTTGCCGGCTACTGGAAGTTTGACGAGGGTTCCGGCACAACCGCCCATGACTCAAGCGGCAACGAAAACGACGGCACTCTCGTTGGTGGTGCACAGTGGGTGGCAGGTAATTTTGGCGGCGCGATACAATTCAATGGTTCTAATGCTTACGTCACGGCCTCGCATATTCCGTTGGATAGTAGAAGTTTCACTGTCACGATGTGGGTTAATCCGGTGTTGTATACTTCTGAGCAAATAGTCTTCAGTCAGGGCACTAGCGGGACCGACGCGGAGATGCATTTTCGGCTCAACGGGGACGGTAGCGTTCGTATGGGATTCTATAATAATGATCTCGATACTCCCGGCGGGCTCATCAAAGACAACAATTGGTACCACATAACTTTCTGGTACGATTTTGAGAATCAAAATAGAAGGATATATATAGATGGAGAGCTGGAAGCTGAGCTGGCTGCAAGTCCTTATCTCGGGACATCAGGTGATACTATTATTGGTTCATGGCATGGTGATACTCAGTGGTTTCAGGGCATTATTGACGATGTGCGTATCTACAACCGGATACTGTCGGATGTCGAGATTCTTGGTGTAATGGCAGGTAGTGGAGCAGAATATCCATTTGCCTCCGGTCCCGATCCGGCTGATGGTGCCTTACTTATGGACACATGGATAAGCCTTGGCTGGCGGACGGGAGATTTTGCGGTCTCGCATGATGTTTATTTCGGCGAAAATTTTGACGACGTGAACAACGGCACCGGCGATACATTCAGAGGCAACCAGGATACATTGTTTTATGTTGCCGGCTTTCCCGGATTTGCTTATCCGGACGGCCTTATCCCGGGCACGACCTACTATTGGCGAATCGACGAGGTCAATGACACCGAGCCGAATAGCCCATGGAAAGGCCCTGTCTGGAGCTTTTGGATTCCTCCCTGCACTGCCTATGACCCCTATCCGTCTGATGACGCCGAATATATAGACCTCAATGTGGAGCTTAGCTGGACGGCTGGTTTCGGTACGAAAATGAACCATGTGTACTTCGGTGACGATTTTGACGATGTGAACAACGCCGTTGTGGGTATCTCTCAGCTATCTACAACCTATACTCCGGGCACACTTGAATTAGAGAAGATTTACTATTGGCGTGTCGATGAGTTCGATGGCGCCGCCATGCATAAAGGCGATATCCTGAGTTTCAAAACCCTATCCCAAATACCCATTACTAATCCCAATCTTATCGGCTGGTGGAAGCTTGACGGTGCGGCTTCCAGCACTGCTGCCGTTGATTGGTCCGGCTATGACCATCATGGCACCATCATGGGTGACCCGGAATGGGTAATCGGATATCAAGGTGATGCGCTGGAGCTGGACGGTGACGGCGACTATGTGGATATCGGCAGC
>DQCG01000686.1 GCA_003533825.1 Phycisphaerales bacterium | reverse complement strand
TTTGCCGAGACCCAGTGCAGCGTCGATTTGACCTTGCGTCCGTCCGGAGCGTCGCCGCCCCGCGTGGCGGGATCGTACGTGCAGTGCAGCTCGACCACCTCGCCGTTTGCGTCTTTAACCACGTCGGTGCAGGTCACAAAATACGCATATCGCAGCCGGACCTCCCGGCCGGGGGCCAGGCGGAAGAATTTCTTCGGCGGCTCTTCCATGAAATCCGCCCGCCCGATATAAAACTCGCGCGAGAAAGGCACCTTGCGCGTGCCGGCACTCGCATCTTCCGGATTGTTGATAGCATCGAGCTGCTCGGTTTGGCCTTCGGGGTAGTTGTCGATGACCACCTTTAGTGGCCGGAGCACTGCCATCACTCGCGGCGACGTTTTGTTCAAATCCTCACGCAGGCAGTGTTCCAGCAGCGCTATATCGACCGTGCTGTTGAATTTGTTGACGCCGATGCGCCGGCAGAATTCCCGGATCGATTCGGGCGAGTAGCCCCGTCTTCTTATTCCGCTGATAGTCGGCATCCGCGGGTCGTCCCAGCCGCCGACCAGGCCTTCCTGCACCAATTGCAGGAGCTTTCGCTTGCTCATCACGGTGTAGGTCAGATTAAGACGGGCGAACTCGATCTGCTGCGGATGGTACGCGTCCAGCTCATCGAGAAACCAGTCGTACAAAGGCCGGTGGTTCTCAAATTCCAGCGTGCAGATCGAATGCGTTATCCGTTCGACGGAATCTTCGAGCCCGTGGGCCCAGTCGTACATCGGGTAGATGCACCATTTGTCGCCGGACCGGTGGTGCGAGGCGTGCAGAATGCGATACATCACGGGATCGCGCATATTCAGATTAGGATGCGCCATGTCGATTTTCGCCCGCAGGGTGCGCGAGCCGTCCGGGAATTCACCCGCCTTCATCCGCTCGAACAGGTCCATATTCTCCTCGATCGAACGATTGCGATAGGGACTGTCCTTACCCGGCTCGGTCAGCGTACCGCGGAACTGGCGCGTCTGCTCGGCCGCCAGGTCGCAGACGTACGCCTTGCCTTTTTTTACAAGCTGCAAAGCGTACTCGTACATCTGCTCGAAATAGTCCGAACCGTAATAAAGGTGCTCGCCCCAGTCCCAGCCGATCCAGCGAACATCCTCAATAATGGAATTAACGTATTCCTGCTCTTCCTTTTCCGGATTCGTGTCGTCGAAGCGCAGGTGACATCGTCCGTTGAATTCCGCCGCAATGCCGAAGTTCAGGCAGATGCTCTTGGCGTGCCCGATATGCAGATACCCGTTCGGCTCCGGCGGAAATCTCGTGACCACACGCCCATCCCATTTGTTAGTCTTGAGGTCTTCGGCAACAATTGCTCGAATAAAATCAAGTTTCTGAAATATGTTATCGTTGTTTTTCATTTCAACTCTCTATGACAGTGGATACCATTTCTCCCGTCTAATTTACCTGTGAGCACTTCGAGAGATTCTTCTAATAAACATCTCTTGATTACATCTATATCTACACGCTTTTCTATTTGGGGGTAATTCTCCTCAAGCCTACTTTGGATATCGTCTGCATGAGGATCCATAATAATCAGTTTCTTCCTATTGTTTCTGCTACTTTGCTGGCAAAAGTTGTCTATCAACAGCCACAGGTGGCTATCTTCTGGTCTGAGACTGCTTCCGATTATCACGAAGTTTCTGGCTAGTACAGCAGCTCGGAGAGCCTCATTCATCATTCGGTTGGTCTGTGGATAGAATACCTTCAAGAAACTGGGAGCGATTATGTATGGCCTGCCCGCGAGGACTCCCAATTTACTACCAGTTCCAGATTTTGGATATATCCGACCTTCCTCAACTGCCAAGCCGATATGTCTTGGATCAACGTGGTCCGATTGAACGGCGCTTGTATGGAAGTTCTCTGAGCCGTGTATTTTGTAAATAAGGATATTCTTGGGATTTGGTAGATTGCTAAATGACGCGTCGGGCACATCAACTTCGACAGCTCCATACCCTTTACTTGGTGACCATACTTCATAATAATCCAGCAGCCCGTCGAGGAAACAATCGTAGTTTAAGGTTATGATTGCATCGTTTTCGTTAAACAATTTAACGAGCTGTTCTAACCAACCGCTTCTTTTGAGGATTTCTTTCTCAAAACGAAATTGACCAAAATACTGTGCAAGTTGTTGCCCGATATCGTTTCGGACTTTTCGTAAAGCAGTTTGTTGTCTGGCTTTGGGACGAAGTATTTCTAAGTCTAAATGAGTCAATAGAATTTCGATATCTTTGCTTTTGTATTTTCTAGAGTATTTACTAAGTGTGGTACATGCGGAGCCTTTGCATAGTACTGCTAATAAATCCTTATTGAGTGGTGCGTTTGGAAATACAGCTCTTGTGAATCCTGCGCCTATTAAAAACATGTTGTTGATTTGTGCTGTGTGCGTTTCCATTAGTGTCACGCGACAAGAATCATCTCCTGCTCGATTGCCCGGCGAACCTGTGGTCGAAGCGCTTTGTCGTTGACCAGATCAACTCGCGCTGCTAACAATTCTTCCAGATAAAACTTCAGATCCATAAACAGATCGAAACCGGCCTTATGTTCAAATACCACCAGCACATCGATGTCGCTATCTTGTGCCGCTTCATCGCGAGCAATCGAGCCGAAAATTGCAAGAGCCTTGACGGAAAACCGCTGCCTGATTTCTTCCATACAATCCGTAAGCCTTTTCAGAACAGCCTGCTTATCCATTAGTAAATCTCCGTGTCGTCAACAAGGTATCTTGGCACATTACGTAAATACCATTACATATCAAGTATATTGGATTTGATTCGGATATCAAGAGATGAATCTTTCCCGCATCTCTTTTTCGGAAGTCTGTTTGGTTGGTCTGAAACAGACAAATGAGGTCAGGATAAGGACGACGCCGGAGGCAAAGAGCATGATTCTGCTGGATGGTTTTCTGCTTCGATTTAGCCACTCCGGCATCATCGGCTCTGTGGACCGACCGTTCGGTTCTTCCATCAGGGCCTTGCGTGCGGCGGCCAACTGCCGGCTCCTTGCCCTGGGGTAGACGGTGTTTGCATCCACAGTTCTGGTGCCAAGTGTAACCGGGGCAAGTCGCTCGACAACCAGATTCGGGTCTTCTTTTAACCGCTCCAGCAGGATGTCGTAGTCGGAGTTCAGGGATTTGAGCCGCTCCAAAGATTCCTGTGCCGTTCTCAGGAGTTGTTTGTTCTGATAGTACTGAAGCAAATCGTTGGAGAGGACGGAGCTACTAAGCGCCGCCGCACCGATACTGAAGAACAGAAAAAAGAAAACCGCCTGGATGACTTTCCGTCCCTGCATAGCTCAAGACGGGCGGTTATGGACAGCCCGTCCATTTCTCCATAAAATACGAAACAAAACACACTGTTTTTACGAGAGATTATCGACTTTCGCCGTTCACGTCAAGGCCGGAACGTAAAAGTTACTACGATAATATCTCCAGGGAAAATTTTTTCTTGTCGCATTTTTGCCTCGAACTTGCTCTTAATAGTAGAAGCGCTTCTGTATGGAAAGGTTCCGACGTGCGAACAGATGCTGAACTGGTGAACGCTGTCCTGGATGGCGAAAAGCAGGCTTTTGCCGTACTCTTAAAACGTTATGAGCGGCCGGTACGTGCCGTGGCGCTGGGTGTCCTTGGCGATTATCATTCCGCCGCGGATGTTTCGCAGGAGGCTTTCGTTAAAGCCTACGAACAGTTGGCCGGGCTGCGAAAACCTAAAGCCTTTGGCGCCTGGCTTATGAAGATAGCCCATAGATGCGCACTTGATTCGGCCCGGCAAAAGTTAAGAGAATATCGGCTTGAAATGAAAGCCGCTGCATTGATAGAAAATCCGGACGGACAGCTTGATGAGGAAAAACAGAGACTTTTAGCCGCTGTCATGAAACTGCCAAGGTCCGAAAAACAGGTCGTTATGCTACGTTACCTTAGCGACAACAGTATCAAAGATGTTGCTGATATAGTCGGCCAAAGCGTCGGGACCGTAACCAAACAACTTTCAAGGGCACACAAACGCCTGAGAATAATATTAGAGAGGTCGGAAAAATGACTTCCGAAGAAACCATAAAAGAAAAGCTGGGAGAACTCGCTCAGGCAATCAGCCCTGACGAAGCACTCATTGAAAATGTAATGAGTCGTCTCGACACTAAAACGACTGCCGAGTTTTCTGCTGTCACAACACAAAATATTTGGAGAACAATTATGAAAAGTCCAATTACAAAATTAGCCACCGCGGCAGCGATAATAATTGCAGCGGTATCATTAATAACTATTCTGGACAAATCGGCTACACCCGCTTACGGTATTACCGACGTGCCGGGATTGTTCAAGAAAGCCAAGGCCATTCACATCCAAGGCTGGATTCATTTCAATCTAACCGACAAGGGCAAGAAAGTTCCCAAGGCACCCGTGGAGCGGTGGATCGACTTGGAGAATGGCCGGGCACGGTTCACCGGCACGCTCGTTAACGCCAGCCCTGAGCAGGTCAAAGTGACGATAAAAGAGACCGTATTGAGCGGTCAATACAAAATGGTGCTCTACCATGGTCGCAAGCAGGCCGTTTTCTATAGGATGAGTGATTACCAGAGAATGCTCAAGACGCATGACTGTTTGCAGGACATGTTCGGGCGTCTTTTCGACAAAATCGAGGACCTTAACAACATTGTGAAGACCGGGCAGGAAGAGATTGATGGCGTTGCATACGATATTTGGACATGTGAGTTCAAGGAGACGGCCTCTGATCTCGAGCGCATAAATCGATACAAGTACTGGTTGTCACCAACGACCGGTGAGTCCGGACGCTTTCAATCCTGGTATAAGAACGGTGAGGAGCCGTGGAGGTTGGGCCACGATTACTATGAGATTGAACGCGATGTTGACATCCCCGAAGGGATTTTTGCAATGGAGATACCGGAGGGCTATGAGGCCATAAATTCCAAAGACACCGCAGGACCTCTGGAGCTTGATGAGCAGGGCTATCTTGGCACGCGTGGTCTTGCACTTGATGCACGAATCAGCTTTACCCTGAGCGACGGTAGTGTGATTCTGGGTTGGCGCGGCGTGGACACTGAGTCAACAGTGTCACAGAGGGAATTGTTCGAGCAACTCAAATTCGGGGGGGCTCTGCCAAGACTGCCCGTGGAAGTTTACGCCCTGAAACCCCTCGGATGGACCGGCAATACTACGTATGCAGCAAGACATTTGGCCTACACCCAGAAGGGTGATGAGTTGATTGAGTGGAGTCTCTACGTGCCGGATGGCCTATGGCCTAAGCGCAGCGAGATGTTCGGCTACGAGTTACTCTGCAAAGTCAACTCTGAAAGACAGATGGGCCAGTGGCCAGGCATGAGTGTGGATTATGGCATCAAAATCGAAACAGAAGAAGATTTCGACAAGTGGATTCGTGGCGCTATGGCTGAGCTTAGTAACGACGGCAAAGCTCCGGAGGGCGTAACTTATGAAAGGGTATTGCAATTAACTGAGCAAGTGAGAGAACCGTTCGCTAAATAGCCAGTTGCTGCGGTGAACAAAAGGCCGGTCCTAAAGGAATCGCCTGTTTTTATTCCGGAATAACTGTTTTCCTGAATTTTCAGAAATTTTTGAAAAATATTGTAACTTTTCGGTGAGTTTCGCGTCTATATATATAGGAACATAATAGGCCGTTCACGAAAGTCAGCCAGTTTGATTTGGCAGGCGGATATGAGAAATTACACATGCGTTATCACCCTCCTTCAAGAGGCCGATGCCCACAGGGTCGGCCTTTTTTTTGTTGATAGTTCGTGATTTATAGTTCATAGTACACAGAACAATAAACAACGAATAATGAACAAGAAGCATGAGAATTCCTCTGACTAAATATGGTTTGCCGCAGGTGGTTGTTTACCCGGCGGCGGTGATTGCGGCAATGGTTGTTTTCCCGCCGGCAACGGCGGCTTTTTTGCCGCAATGGGTGGTTATTACCATAGAGACGGTTTTGGCCGGTGTTTTGATATGGGCGCTGATGTTCTTCCGCGATCCCGATCGACGCTGTCCTGCGGATATTAACCTGCTGTTGGCACCCGCTGACGGGCATATTACCGAGATCGAAACCATAGAGGAAACGAGCTTCATCGGGGGGCCCGCCCTGCGGATCGGAATATTCCTGAGCATCTTCGATATCCATATAAATCGTGCCCCGTGTAACGTCAGAATCGGAAAAATTACTTATAAAAAAGGCAAATACCTCAACGCGATGAATCCTCAGTCGGGCCGTCTCAACGAGTCCAACAATCTGGACCTGATTCGAACCGACAGTCCGAAAGACAAGCTGATTGTCCGGCAGATCAGCGGAGCGATTGCCCGGCGAATCGTCTGCGATACGGCCGAGGGGAAGGAATTAGCTGGCGGACAGAGGTTCGGCATGATAAAATTCGGTTCCAGAACAGAATTGTACGTGCCTGTCCGTGAAAATGCAAAGTGCCTCGTCCAGATAGGCGATAAAGTAAAAGCAGGCCTGACGCCATTAGTACGATACGAAATTCGAGATACGAACGATGCGGAGATTAAAAACTAAATCCGCCGGGGAAAGTCTGCTGCGGCGAGTGCGAAGGCAGAGGTTGAAATACATCGTAATTCTGCCGTCGCTGATTACGATTCTCAACGGCGTATTCGGCTTCACGGCGATAATCTTCGCCGGCAAAGGCTCGGGCGTAATACCTGCCGATTCCAAAATACCGTTTTTTACATTCGGGTCCACCACTTACTTTGCTATGTCCGGCTATATGATTCTGGTGGCGATGATTGCCGATATGCTCGACGGCCGGCTCGCACGAAGTGTAAAGAACACTTCCAGCTTCGGAGGCCAGCTCGACAGCCTTTGCGATATAATCAGCTTCGGCGTGGCGCCGGCATATCTCATGCTCAATGTCCTGGAAAACGAACTGGCATCGATAGGTCTTTCCGATGAAACATTTCTGCAGCGTTTCGTCTGGCTCTCGGCGGCCGCATATATAAGCTGTGCGGCTATCCGGCTGGCAAGATTCAACGTGGAAAACGAAGAGGATGAATCGGCGCACATGAGTTTTATGGGCCTGCCGACGCCGGCCGCCGCCGGAGTAATAGTCAGCCTGATAATATTTCATCAGGAAACAATTCCGGCGTTCGCTGTTATTTGCGCCTTGCCGTTTTTTGCCCTGGGTATTTCGATTCTTATGGTCAGCAGAATTCGATATCCGCATATTCTCAATCAGTACCTCAGGGGCAGAAAACCATTCGCGTACCTGATAAGGGTGTTGTTGCTGCTGGCTATTGTATTTGTTATGAAGATTCAGACGGCTTTGGTGCTTATATTCTGTGGTTTTGCGGCGAACAGCTTTATGAAATGGTTGTACTTAAGAGTACCGATTTCACGAATTCTTTCGAAATTGAGACATGAAGTAAACGGCGATAAAGACCAGCTCGTCCCGGCGGCGCAGCATTCAGGTTTGGTAGCCGGAGGTGAAACAAAAATCGATGAGCAGGACAATAGTGGTGCCGAATCAGTGAGCGAGTAAATTGCGCACTATTTTGGATTCTGGACCGGCTGGGCAAACTGTTTTTTAACGCCGGTTTGATTTATCTGATAATACTTCTCGACAATCCCAATCAGCCGGGTAAGAACCTGCCGGCCTTCCGAGCTTGCTTCCAGACCGACAATCTGCAAGCCAAGAGAGGCGTTTTTACCGTCTGCGGTGGGCAATACATTTCTGATTTGAGCACTGAGCACTAATGGTATTTCGTAAGGCAGAGGCGTAAAACGCATACTAATAAACTGTCCTTTTTTGAAGCCGGCTTTTCCGGCGTCATTTTGTTGCGATACTATAACCTGAGCGCCGCCGGCGGAAATGTCCGTCAGCCTGCCCTGGCAGCAATTGTGTATATTGTTTGCCGTATCCTTCATCTGTTTTGCTTCTTCGCGTTTGCCGCTGCGGTGCCATAGCAACACTTTTACCTTGAGTGATTCGGGTACGTTAACCCGGAAGTAGCTTCTCCGCTGGACTACATCAATCTTATCAGGCAGAGCAAGTACGATTGTTCCGCCACGCTCTCGATTTGTTTCGGGATCGACCGAAGGCTCCAGAGCTACAACGGTTGTATCAAAAACAAACTTACCATATTCATACTTGAATGAGATGCCGACCGGCTGGTTCACCTGTATATTTATGGGACGCTGTTTCCTGGAGGCGGTACTTTCGACGCTCAGTCTGTCATCGGCAAGATTCGTCAGCAACACCTTTGCGACGTGCCATTTATCTCTGGACAAATAGGACATGATGGCGGGCACTTTCACGTCGATCACGGTTTGCAGGATTTTCTCTGAATCGACCCCGCGTGGCGTCATCGCTTCATTCATTTCAGTCTCCTTCGCTTTAGGGGTGTAGAGTGTCATTCTCTTAACCCCCTGATGGCCGTTTCGGCGCCAGCTCTTTCTTAGAGAACTCTTTTAAAATATATAAATAATTTCCCCGGTAACAAAATGCATTCTGTATTAAATTCATCGGCTTTTCTGTGAGCGAGCCTGTAGAAAACGCAGGCTAAGCTTGCAAATAACGTATCGAATCATTACTATAGCAGCGTATATGAACGATACCCGCGAAACAAAGAAAATGGGGGGCGATAAGATAGCCCTTCTGGGGCTTTTTATTGCGGGATTGCTCATAGCCCACCTCATCGTTAGTTTTAAGTCCGGCCTATTGTTTTCGGAC
>DQCG01000185.1 GCA_003533825.1 Phycisphaerales bacterium | reverse complement strand
TGATAAAGCTGGTGGTTTAGCAGCTTCAATACATCCTCAGCCAGATCGGCGTGATCCGACAATAACTCCTTGTTGACCAACACTTTCCAGCCCTCGATTTCTCTGACTGTATAGCCGGATGTGGGGGTATATTCGCTTGAAGCAACACAAACGGCAGCAAGTGCGATACAAATCAGTAATATTTTTTTCATCGAAGAAGCTCTCCTTGTATGTAAATCTTTAACAGTACTTTGTTTGTACCTGATGTGTCCACACACATCGGTTTCCATTTCTTTCAGTATATAAAGTTTGATCTGAAAATGAAGTCACTATTGTTCATTTTTTTGTATGAGTGATGTTCCGGCTCTGGTAATATCGTGCTGGTTAAACTCGAACATCTGTAAATGGAAAGGAGTTGCTATGATCAAGCGAATGGTAAGAGGCCCGCTGCTGCTCACGTTCACCGCCCTTTTGTTTATTTCTAATTATGCGATGTCTCTACAGGATTCTGCCCTGGGGGCGGTCGGAAAAATCGATGAGAATCGTATTGAAAAGATTTCGGCCCTGCTGTCAGGGAAACCGGCGGGTTTTGGCCTGCCGATTAGCGAACGCAGCGCCTGGAAGAAGCTCTCCGGGAACGACTCGTTCAAGAGAGTAATTCCGGATGCTGAAAGGCTTCTTAAAAGCCCCATTCCCGAACAACCTGATGATCTGTTTCTGGATTTCTCGCGTACCGGGAACCGCACTCGCTGGCAGAGAATCAGCGGCCGCCGGCGGTCAAGAGTCAGTACGCTTGTCCTGGCCGAGTGCCTGGAGAACAAGGGGCGTTTTGTGCCGGCGTTTGAGGAAATTGTCCGGGTGCTTTGCTCCGAACGGACCTGGGTTATGCCGGCCCACGACAGGAGCCTGACCAACTTTCACGGCAAGAGTGTCGATATCGATCTCGGCTCTTCGGCGCTGGCCTGGTCGTTAGGCACTGCTGATTACGTGCTGGCCGACAAATTAAGTCCTGAAATCCGCCGGATGCTTCGCGACAACCTGAACCGGCGTATTTTCCAGCCATACCGTGACATGGTATCGGGCAAGCGAAAGAAAAACTGGTGGATGACCGGGACGAATAACTGGAATGCCGTGTGTCTTGCTGGCGTGACTGGTACGGCGCTGGCCGTGATTGATTCGCGTGAATCCCGCGCTCTTTTTGTCGCTGCCGCGGAGGATTACTCGAAGAATTTCCTCAAAGGATTCACTGACGATGGTTATTGCTCCGAGGGTCTCGGCTACTGGAATTACGGCTTCGGCTATTATATCATGCTCAGCGAGGCAATCTATCAGGCGACGGACGGCAAAGTGGACCTGCTGGAAGATGCCAAAGTGAAACAGGCCGCCGCTTTCGGTTCGAAGATCGAAATTATCAACGGCGTCTATCCGGCGTTCGCAGATTGTTCGATCAGGGCCGAGCCCGGCTCCCGGCTGATGTATTTTATCAGCCGTCGCCTCGGTATGGGCCTGCGCAGTTGGGAGCAGATTGATCCTGCCACCGCCGGTTCTCTCTATCAGAGCATGATGTATTCCTTTCCGAACTCAGCGTCCCGCAGTCTGCCGGCCCAAAATGCTTCTCGGGGTCCCGGTATCCGGTCATGGTTCGACCGGGCGGGAATCCTGATTTGCAGGCCGGTACGAAGTTCATCTTCCAGCCTGGCGGTTGCCCTCAAGGGCGGGCACAATAACGAGCATCATAACCATAACGATGTTGGCTCGTTCGTTGTAGTGTTAGGCGATAGGCCGCTTCTGCTCGATCCCGGCGGTGAAGTCTACACGGCCCGGACATTCAGCAGTCGCCGGTATGAAAGTAAGGTTCTGAATTCCTTCGGGCATCCCGTCCCGCTCGTGGCCGGCAAATTGCAGCGAACCGGCAGGCAGGCCCGGGGCCGGATCGTTCGTGAAGACTTCACTGAAGATACCGACACCCTGGTACTGGATATTTCATCCGCCTACGATGTTCCGGAACTTAAAAAATTACAGCGTACATTTGTGTATTCCCGACAGGGATCGGGTTCCTTGACAGTGACGGATGAAGTAGTCTTGTCGAAACCATGTGATTTCGGTACGGCACTGATTACGTTCGATAAGTGGCAGAAGCTCTCTGCATCATCGCTGTTTATCCGCGATCAGGACAAAGCCCTGCGGGTAGATATAGAGGTTGTGGGCGCCGATTTCAAAATCCAGCCTGAGACGATCGAGGAAGATCTCAGCGGCCGCAGGTTGCCCACTCGACTTGGTATTAACCTGACTAAAGCTGTGTCTCGGGCTGTTGTCCGCCTTACAATCAGACCAGCGGAATAATATTGTTTTATAGGAGAAGAAAATGGAATCGATAAATAGAAGAGATTTTTTGAAAGGCTCTGTCGGTGCGGCAACGGGACTTACCGTCATATCGGCGGATAGAAGCCCTGCGGCGGAAAACAAGGTGGTTCTGGGGATTATGGGAGTCGGCGGCCGGGGGCGTGCGCTTCTGACCAGCCTCGTTAAAAGGTCTGATGTTGAGATTAAATATATCTGCGACGCCGATACGCGATGTTACGGACCGGCGGCGGAGATTATCATCGAAGGCCACGATTACAAGCCGAAATTTGTGCAGGATTTTCGAAAGATTCTGGACGATCCGGAAGTTGATGCGGTCGTCATCGCAACTTCCGACCGGTGGCATGCGCTGGCAACGATTATGGCCTGCCAGGCCGGAAAAGATGTTTACGTGGAAAAACCGCTTTCACTGAGCATTTGGGACGGCAGAAAAATGGTCGAGGCGGCCCGTAAGTACCGGAGGATTGTCCAAGTCGGAACGCAAAGTCGCAGTGCTCCCTATACTGACAAGGCTGCCGAGTACATCCGCAGCGGAAAACTCGGAGATGTGCATTTGGCGCGCGTGTTCCTTATGCAGGAGTCCGGCCCCATTGGCGTGGCCGACGTGCAGCCGATACCGGAAGGTCTGGATTATGATTTATGGTGCGGCCCGTCCCCCATGCTGCCTTATCGTCCGGGCAGATGGTTTTGGGGGCTGTGGGATTTCTATGTCGGCTACATTATGGCCGACATGGTTCACCAGATTGACCTGGTGCGGTACCTGGTTGGTAAGGAATATCCGGAGACGGTTTGCAACGCCGGCGGAGTCTACCACTTCGACGACGGCAGAGAGCAGCCGGATACCCAGTTCACGACTTTCGAGTTCGGCGAGCTGACAATGCTTTTCGAAGCCTCCCTCTGGTCGCCTTACATGCACCGAATCGTTCACTTGAAGGACAAAACCAAATTTCCCGACTGGCCTTTCAGTGCTACAAAGATAGAAATATGCGGAACCAAAGGATTCATGTGTTTCGGCAGACACGGCGGCGGATGGCAGGTTTTCGAAGGGGATGCCAGTGTTCGCCGGAGCAAGGCCGTTGTATCGGAGCCGGCCACCTTGAAATTCGGCAGCATAATCGATGCGCATTTTGAGGATTTCGTAGACTGCATCCGTACCCGCAGGAAACCCAAGGCTGATGTCGAAGAAGTGCACCGTTCGATGGCGCTGTGTCATCTGGCCAATATATCGTATCGAGTGGGGAACCGTAAGTTGAAATTTGACGGCTCAACCGAATCGTTTGTGAACGACGCCGAAGCCAACAAATACCTGAAAGCCAACTACAGAAAACCCTGGATTGTGCCGGAGAAGGTGTAAGGTGGGGATTATTTCTCTCCTGTTTTTTAACAAAAGAAGGGCCCTGCTCTACTATTCGTCATAAAAAAACAGCCTCATAATCGAGGCTGTTGAGTTTT
>DQCG01000402.1:6307-11217 GCA_003533825.1 Phycisphaerales bacterium | reverse complement strand
TATCAAGTTGTTGAAACATCGGCATCAATTGCGCCGGCACGGCTCAACAATACGCCAATAGTCTACGCCGAGCAGGTCCTGAAATCAAAGAATTTCCAAACCGAAAATGCTCGCGTGTTGCCGCTACCGCTGCGTTTGCCGCCGGAAGCGATGGTAATCCTGAATCGCCTGCCTGTAGTACGGCGTCACCAGCGGCCCCTTCAGAATCGGATCGCCCACCCGCTCCATCCATTGCCAAAGCCGATTCGACAAATCCCGTACCATCTCTGCATACTCCGGCAGCGCCGCCAAATCTTTCCGCTCGTGCGGGTCATCTTTGAGATCGAAGAGCTGCACGACGGGTCTTTGGCCCGATTTTCTCTTAGGCCGCTCTGTATGCCCGGCCACCCTCTGCGGCACGGCATCGGTTGGAAATTCAATCACCCTGCCCGGCTCGAAGTAGCGTATTAGTTTATAGCGGTCCGTCCTTATAGCTCTGGAAGTGTTATCTCGAAGAGCATGACTGGTCCGTTGGGCAAAAATCTCACGCCGGGGCAAGTCCGATTTTGTCCCAGCAACTACTTCTTTGAAGCTGTATCCCTGAAGATTATCTGGGATCGCGACACCGAGCAGGTCCAGCAGTGTGGGCAGAAAATCCACATTGCTCATCAACTGATGGTAAACCTTACCGCCCTGCAGCGCCGTTTTCGGTTGAGACATAATCAGGGGATTTTCGATGCCGGGTTCGAAAAGAGACCACTTGGCGCCGGGATACGGGATTCCATGATCTGAGGTGAATACAACAAGTGTTTTTTCCGCCGCCGGGCTTTGTTTCAACGCATCCAGAATCTCGCCGACGCACCTGTCGAAGAACCGGATGGTGCCCTGGAACCGTGCCAAATCTTCCCGAATCTCCGGTGTATCCTGCAGATATTTCGGGACAAAAACACCCTTTTCAGCATCTTCTCCAACGGTAAATGGTCTATGCACTTCAAAGAAACCAACTTCCAGATAGAAGGGATTATCTGCCTTTCCTTTATTGCGAAGGAACTTTCGCGCCAACTTGACCGTTTCTTCGGCTTTGTGATTCTGCGATAACACGTTGTTGTAGCCCAACTCGTGAGGATCGCCGCTCGTTACATGCTGGAGGCCAATCAGTGTGGTTTCATAACCGGCATCCCGCAAAATCACCGCCAGATGCCTTTCATCGGCGTTCAGGCTCCGTCCCCACGGTTTATGCGTCAGCCCCATCAGCCCGTTGCTCTGGGGATATCGCCCCGTCAGGAAACCGCCCCTGCTCGGACTGCACACACAATCAGTGGAAAAATAGTTCTGGAAACGTATCCCGCCCGCGGCCAGTGCATCTATATTGGCCGTATGAACCGAATCGACGCCGTAACAACCAAGATGCCGCCCTATGTCATGGCAAGTAATCAGCAGCACATTCGCTCCGCGGCTTTTAGATAAAGCACCGGACTCAGCCTGTGCTTTGCCGGTGCCCGGCATTCGCGAGACGCCCAGAGCAGCAACAGTTATTCCTGACCGATTCAAAAACTCTCTTCTATTCATCAAGATTCCCTTATCATATATTTTATTTTCACACAAATGTTGCGCTTCCTGGTAAATATCTTACTCGAATCGAGCACATGAAGCCAATGCCTTTGCCGGCCCGGTCGGCAAAATTTCCCGCCGGTAGTCCCATATTTTTCCTGCTTCCAGAACAGAAAATCTAAGGGGGAAAAAAAGTCCTGAAAAGGCTTATTTTTGTTCGGTTTTTGTTTGGGTAAATTAGCACGCTCTGCCGATAGAACATTTGCGACTAAACAAATTCGAAGAATTTTTGAAAGCCGGGAATCAAAGAAAAATGATACCAGACAAAGAAAAACAAGGCGGGCCGCTCTGCAAGTTCGGGCCCGGCGGCGATTTCGTCGCGGCCTGGCAACCGAAACCTTCCAAACGACGGGACGTCCCGGCCAGATTGCTGGCTTCGGCGGTCGATGCACTCGCCGCGGCTTTCGGTTTGAAGAGTGCAGGTTCGAATTTGCCTTTGAGCAGCACTATTTGTCTTGAAGAACCGACCGGCCACCACACGGAGAGACTGAACGATGCAATTGAGAACAGAACAACCCGCGATTCAACTGACCCCGCGTCAGCTCCAGCTTCTGCAAATGGTAGCCCGTTTTCAGCAGAACCGCTGCTATTCCCCGACCTTGTCCGAAATGGCATCCGAATTAAACATAAGCCGAAGCACCGTATTCGAGCACCTCGCCGAGCTGCGAAGAAAGGGGCTGCTTTCAGGATACCCAAACAAGGCTCGCTCTTTGAAGGTGAGCTCGCAAGGGCAAGAATTGCTTAGCGAGCTATCGGGGCAATGTTCCCCACCGTATGCAGCAGAAGATGCCGGCATCCCTTTAGCCGGCAGCGTCGCCGCGGGTGTGCCCCTGGAGGCCGTCGAAAACGTCGAATCCCTGTCGTTAACATCGGCTTTCGGCTCCGGCGATGACATATTCGCTCTTGAGGTCGTCGGCGACAGCATGATAAACGAGGATATCCGTCAGGGCGATTACGTTATCTGCCGCCGGAGCCGCATCGCCGATGACGGTCAGCTTGTCGTCGCTATCGTCGACGACGAAAACGCGACGCTCAAAAGATTCTACAAGGAGAAAGACCGGGCCCGCCTCCAGCCTGCCAACGATGACTATCAGCCCATCTACACTGATAACTGCCGAATCGAAGCGATTGTCATCGGGCTTCTAAGAAGAATGTGATTAATGCACAAAAAAGGTGATTGAAAAACCACTTATGTTTTTCTTGCCCGGATTAAGGAATTCATAAACTCGTCCTGATGCACTAATATCACCTCATCAAAGCCGGCCTCACGAAGATCTTCACGATACTCGTCGAAAGTGTAAGTTCCGCCGGCTTCGGTCGCAACCAACATATTGACGGCGAACAGCGCTCCCGCCTCGGGACTCGTTCGGGAAGAATCCATAATTACATCGCGTATGACTATGACGCCGTCATCGGTAAGGGCTGTGTGAACTCTGGTGAAGAGATCCCGGTTCTGTCGCCGTGAGTTCTGGTGGCATATAGCTCCAAGCCATGCCAGATCCGCACCTTCAGGTAACGCATCCGTGTAATAATCGCCTCCGACAAGGTTCACTCTGTCAGTTAATCCCGCCTCGGCGAATTGTTGCCCGGCTATCGGTATTACTGCCGGCAGGTCAAATAACGTCGCCCTGGCCCTGGGAACGGCACGAAGTAGTGCAATCGTCCACGTACCGGCCCCCCCGCCAACATCGACCACGTGACGGAATTTCAACGGCCGAATTTTGTCAATCACCCCGGTAGCGACAGGTCTGGAGATGGTGTTCATACCGCCGATGAAGTCTGCCCGGTCTGCATCGGTACCACGAAAACCAAGACCGGTTTCGGCGCATTTTCCCGTTTGTATCACCTTCGGCAGCTCGGCCCAGCGACGAAGGCAATTAGCCAGATGGCGAACCATAGGCAGCACGTTGTCGGCTGATTGTTCGGCCAGCAGCCCCGCCACATCTTCAGGAACGCTGTATTCTTCGTCCTGCTTGCTCAGGAATTTCAGCGCTGTAAGGGCATCCAGCAGAATGGCCGTCGCCCGCGGGTCGGCGCTGAGCCTGCCGGCCAGTTCCTCGGCTGTCATGGGTTTTGCGAGCAGCGGACTGAACACATCAAGAACCGCCGCCGCAGTCAGCACACCCGCCGGCTGGTACAACCGGGCCAAATCCAAAACATCCTGCGCAGTCCATCGTTTTGCCATCTATACATATCCTTCAATAAAAAACTACCATCTAAATAACAGCCATGTGATTAAGGCTTCGGCAAATAAGATATCGAATCCGCTGCGGAAATACAACTGCTATGTACACTTCGATATACGCCGGAGCATACGATTTGCTCGTATCTGATTCTAATCGGGCTTCAAATGTAAGAAACGGCCGGGGAGGAATTTGTGTCGGTCGGGTGAGAAGCTTGAAATGTGAAATAGATTTTACGGCTCAGAAGCTAATTGATTCAGCAATGCCTGCACGACAAATTTGTCATAATCTCGATCTTGCTTTCCCATTTGTGCGAATCAATCCCGGTCGAAGGATTTGCTTTGAAGTTCCAAAGACTCAGCAGCCATTTTCGTATACGTCGTAAAGCCTTCATTTTAAAGCCTCCTGAATTTCTAAGTTCTTCACTTTTCCGGCTTAATCACGCTAATAAAAACCATATCGGAGAGCTCTGTCTATACTAATAAAGGCCACAATTCGACGACTGGTAACGGAAATAATAAAAGTTATTCCGGTACCAATCACAATCAGCCAACTCCATCCGAGGTGGAGTGTGCCTATCCAGATAAGGATTGGCAGGATAGTGCAGACCGCTGTGCTGATCATCATGGCTGGGATGTTCGTCAGATTGGCCTGTCTTCGTGTCAGCAATCCCAGGGGGAAGACGCCGAGCATGGGACCGTCCCTACCGCGCCTTTACCGTTTGGCAGGGCGGCAATTCCCGACGAGATAGCCGAGGCAGAACGTCATGGCTGTCGCCAGGGGGAAGTGCCAGGGCCAGGCCAGCGTGATGTGCACGGGTTGGCCTTCGGGCGTGGTGCCTACCACGGCCAGGCTGAGGATCAGGACCAGCAGCACAGCCAGGGCGATGTAGAGGATCTTTTCGGGCTGTTGCCGGAGCCGGCGAAAGGCCTGGATCAGCAGAATTGCCGCGGCCACCACGACAATCCACTGCGGGACCGCCTGATGCCAGCTCAGGGCGAATACCATCAACATAGACAGAGGAACGCCCCACAGCAGACCCAGGTCGTCGCGCCGCGTCGGCAGGAAGGCCAGCAGGAACACACCCAGCAGGCCGCCGTAGGTGTAGGCCGCCATGGCCAGCGCGAACTGAATCAG
>DQCG01000402.1:5889-6211 GCA_003533825.1 Phycisphaerales bacterium | reverse complement strand
TGACGTAATGGCGTTCGGAAGCCCGGGGCTTGAGGAGTGGCTGATAAAGGATGGAAATGGTGGACTGGGAAAGGGCCGCCAGGAGCGAGTCGAGCGTGGAGATGGCGGCGGCAAAGATGGCGGCCATGAGCAGGCCGGATAGAAGCGGTGGCATTACATCGACGATGTAGACGGCGAAGACCTTCATGGAGTCGGCATCGACCACGACCCGCTCAGGCGCCGTCAGCGGGACATGACGGTAGTAGACGAAAACTGAGGCCCCGACAAAGAGCAGTAAGAAGGTCAAAGCTTGCGACAGGCTGGACCAGACGATGGCCTTGCG
>DQCG01000402.1:5720-5869 GCA_003533825.1 Phycisphaerales bacterium | reverse complement strand
CAGCAGTTGGTCGGTGCCGTGGGAAGACAGGGTCAGGAAGCTGAAGCCGATCAGGCCGCACCAGAGTGTGTACGCTTCATAGGTGTTGAGATCAAGGTTGAGTACCCGGAACTTGCCGGCGTGACGGGCCTCGGAGACGATCGCCGCCA
>DQCG01000402.1:0-5673 GCA_003533825.1 Phycisphaerales bacterium | reverse complement strand
GACGAAGAGCAGGAACTGAATCGCATCAGTCCACACAACGGTCGTGATCCCGCCCATGATGGTCCAGCCGATGGAGACAGCGCCGATGATGACGATGGACGTGGTGACATCCGTGCCGGTGATGACCTGAAGGGCTTTGGCCGCGATATAGACGCGGGCGCCCTGGGCGAGGATGCCGCCGATCATAAAGAGGCCGGTGGTGATGTTCTTCACGCGCGGGCCCAACTGCCGACCCATGTACTCGTACGGCGAGTAGATCTCGCGCTCGTAATAGGCCGGGATGAAGAAGTAGCCGATGATGAAACGGGCCAGGATGGTCCCGAGGGCAAGTTGGATGTAGGTCATGTCGCCGCCGGCGGAGAAGACCAAGGCCGGGCCGACGAGAAAGGTCGCGGCCGACAGCTCCGTGGCAATGATGGAACCGCAAACGGCCGGCCAGGGCAGTTTGCGGCCGCCGAGGAAGAAGTCTTTCATCGACGCCTGCTTGCCGGCCAGCAGTCCGCCCAGCACGGTCGTCATGACGAGGTACGCGACAATCACGAGCCAATCCCACGTGGTGAAATGGCGCGAGACGGCATCGAGGGCGGCCCCGACGCGATGGGACTGAATCTCCTGTTCCAGGGCGGCAATGCGCACCTCGGCTTGCTGGAGCAGAACCTCGTGCTCACGTACAACGGACAGGGCGCGGAGATACACAGGCCCCATGTCGTCGCGGTCCTTTATGCGTTCGGCAAACGATGTCCAGCGGGCCGTGGCCTGCACGAGTTCATCCTGCTCGGCGCGGGCGGCGCGCCACTGCGCCCGCAACTCTTTCAACTGCGCCAGTACGGCGTCCTTCTTCGCGCTGCCGACAGCGTCGAGCAGATCGTCGTCGGAGATATCCCCTCCGGAGACCTCGGTCGTTGCGGAATCATCGGTCGCCTCGGGAGATGGCGGCGCCTCCCAGACCGCACGGGCACTGGCCTGTACGTCAGCAGGAAATGAGCTGATGAAATCGTCGAAACGGACAGAATCTTGCGCCGGCGCCGCGTGGATCACCGACAAAACCATCAGTGTGACGATCACCATCAACGGTATACAGGTGCACGGTCGTATATGCGTTGTCATCATGCTGTCCCCCCGGCATCCACAATCGCCCGCCTCAGAATCTGGTCGCTGGCCGCCAGGATCGTCATCGCCCGGTCCAGATCCACGCGTCGGAAGTGCATTACGACGGCGGCCTTGAGTTGCCCATCGGCCCGTCTGAGCAGGGTCTGGGCCTGCCGGCGCGACAGGCCCGTCAGTTCTATGAGGATCCGCAGCGAGCGGTCGCGCAACTTCTCATTTGTAGCCTTCAGGTCCACCATCAGGTTGCCGTAGACCTTGCCCACACGGATCATCGCGCCGGTCGTGAGCGTATTGAGCACGAGCTTGGTCGCGGTTCCGGCTTTCATCCGCGTCGAACCGGTAACGACCTCCGGGCCTACGACAGGATTGATTATGATTTTCGCGGGTATATGCTCAACTGCCTCCGGTGCGCAGGTGATGAAAATCGTCGCCGCCCCGATTCGTCTGGCCTGCTTGAGGGCGCCGTGCACGAACGGCGTCATGCCGCATGCGGCCAGGCCGACCACGATGTCCCTTGCCCGCACGCGATTCTTTTTTATCGCCGCAACACCATCTTCAGGATAATCTTCCGCCCCTTCGGCAGAGCGGACCAGGGCGCGCCGGCCGCCGGCAATTATGCCCTGCACCAGCGAAGGCGGCACTCCGAACGTCGGGGGACACTCGGAAGCATCCAGTACGCCCAGCCTGCCGCTTGTCCCCGCCCCTACATAGTAAAGCCGTCCGCCCCTGCGAAAACGCTCGACGATAATATCGATTGCGGCGGCGATCTGTTTGCTCTGCCTGGCCACCGCCGCGGGAACTAGCGCATCTTCGGCGTTAATCAGATCGACAATCTGCTGCGTCGAGAGCCGGTCGATATTTTCGCTGGCGCGGTTGCGCAGCTCGGTCGTCGGCAGAATTTTACGTCTTTTCGTCATGCCGGAACTATCTTCCCTAAAATAACCGGCCGCTCGGCGCCGGTGGCTGCGGGTACGTTATTCATCTTCCCCTTTATCGTCGCCCAGGCCAGAATCGCAAACGAGACCGCCTCCTTGGCATCGACACTGATGCCGAAGTCATCGGTCGAGAGCATCTTAACGTCCGGCAGTTCTTCTTTTAACATCCCGACCATCGTGCGATTGTGGGAGCCGCCTCCGCACAAGATAATCTCATCGGGCATCGCGGGCAAAAACCGTCGATAGGCCTCGGCGATACTTTTTGCCGTCAGGGCAGTCACGGTCGCAACAACGTCGGCATAAGCTAAGCGTTCATTTCCCGCCCGCCGGTAGATTTGCTCGGCGAAGGCAGCGCCGAATTCTTCCCGGCCGGTGGATTTCGGCGGGCGCCGGCGCAGGAATGGATGCTGTAGCATCTCATCCAGAAACGGTTTATCTATTATGCCTTGCGCCGCCAATTTTCCTCCCGCGTCGAAGCGTTTTCTGCCGCCGGTGATGAACCGGATTATGCTGTCGATAACCATATTCCCGGGACCGGTATCGAATGCGATAATATCATCCTGCATGCAGCCACCCGGCAGGAAAGTGACATTGGCGATGCCGCCGATATTCTGAACGGCTCGCGTCAGCTTATCGTGCTTGAAAAGAATATAATCCGCATACGGCACCAGCGGTGCCCCTTCGCCCCCAGCGGCCATATCGCGAGGCCTGAAATCCGCAATCGTCGTAATACGGGTGCGCTCTGCTATGACGGAGGGCTCGCCGATTTGCAAAGTAGAGCGTATTGTTCTGCGGCCGTAGCGTTTGCCGCCCGGCTGATGATAAATCGTCTGGCCGTGCGAGCCGATCAGGTCAATCGAACGCAAAGCTATGCCGCTCTTCGAACAAAGCTTGATAACAGCATCGGCAAAAACCTCCCCCAGGACAAAATTGTAATGGCAGATATCGTCCAGCCTCGCCGACTCAGGCCTGCACAAACCAAGTATTTGTCGCCGCAGCACAGCCGGGTACGCAAACGTATCGAACGCCAGCAGTCGAACCTTCCGGCTGCTAACCTCGACGACCGCAGCATCCACCCCATCAGCCGACGTGCCGGACATCAATCCCACCACCCGAATCTTCTTTTTGCCCGCAATTTCCCGTATCCGTCGACTCACTGTTTCCTCAGACCTCTATTTGCTAAAGAATATTCTTCCACTGTTTACAGTTACCAAAAAGATTATATACCTACTTCACTTAATCATCAATGTACAATGTACTGGGCAAACAAAAAGTGTATTTACATCTTCTAAATAAAATGATACGAATATCGCATTTGATTATTTGGTTAACGGATAATAACTATGTCGGATGCAGTTAAGAGAGCTGAAGAATTTTTGTCACGTGAGAAGGAATTTCGACTGGGAGAGTTGCTGACCGAGGCGTTTCATCCGAAGACTAAGACGCTTTCGCAGACGGCGGGGATGGATTTGCCGGCGGCGATTCGGTGCTTGCAGTCGGTGGACGATGAGATTCCGCCGGCGATGGAGAAGGTGCTTCGGCAGGATTCTTTCGGGCGGCTCGTCGATGCGTTCGGCGAGGCTATGAGTAAGGGTAAGAAGATTTTCTTTACCGGCTGCGGTTCGACGGGCCGGCTGAGTATTCTTCTGGAAGCAGCCTGGCGGAGATTCTGGCGTGAAATTAAGAAAACCTCGCCGGAGATGAACGTTATGGAGAACCGGGTGTTCAGCGTGATGGCCGGCGGGGATTTCGCCCTGATAAAAGCGGTGGAAGGATACGAGGATTTTCCCGACTTCGGGCGATACCAATTGCGGGAACTGGGCGTCGGGCCGGGCGACGTCGTTGTCGCTATTACCGAAGGGGGAGAGACGCCTTTTGTCATCGGCACCGCATGGGAAGGGCTCGACGCCGGGGCGAAGGTCTTTTTCGTCTATAACAATCCGACGGAATTACTACGCCGTCACGTAAAGCGCTCGCGCGAGGTAATCGAAGAGCCGCGTATCACCAAGCTCGACCTGACGACCGGCCCGATGGCCATCACAGGCTCGACACGGATGCAGGCCACCACGGCGGAACTCTTCATCGTCGGCAGCGCGCTTGAAATCGCGATGGTGCGCTTTCTACAGCAGAGATTATCACCATCGGATGCCAATAAACTCAAGCTTCGGGAAAACCGGCCTGATGAGTATCACAGACGACTGTGCGATTTATTAGGCCGGCTTTCGAGCGACGAGGCTGTCGATATGCTCGCAGCCGCGACGGCTTATGAAGAGGACATCTATCGCAGGCAGGGACTTGTGACCTATTTTGCAGATGAGTTTTTGCTGGATGTTCTGACGGATACGACGGAACGCTCACCGACGTTCATGCTGCCGGCATTTCGAAAACAGGATGACAATCTCTCGCCGCGGTCGTGGGCCTTTGTCAAAGACCCGCTGCGTCCCACACAAGATGCCTGGCGCGAGCTTCTGCAGCGCGAGCCCCGCGGCCTTCAGTGGGGACTCGATGTTTACGAAAGGATGAACGCGCCGGATAATCTCAAGTTCCAGCCGCCCCGGCTTGACAACGCCGAGATACACAAGTTCATGATCGGCTGCGAGCCTGATCCTTCACGGACGGATGCCACCGACTCGGCGCTGGTGGTTGTTGGGATTGGCAACGAAGATAAACTAATCAGCACCGCCTTAGATAAATTCGGCTCACAATACAAGAAGACGGCTGCGCTTATCATCGGCCCGGCTGACGCTGCCGGAACGCCCGATGAGACCTTCCGATTTATCTGCACTCTTGCCGATTCGCCCCTGCGGTTGTGGCATCATCTGGCCGTCAAGCTCGTTCTCAATACGCTCTCCACTGCGACGATGGTCCGCATGGACAGGGTCATCGGTAACGCGATGGTCTGGCTTTCACCGAGCAATAAGAAGCTGATCGACCGGGGCTCGCGACTGATCGCCCAGCAGACCGGCTGCAGTTACGAGCGGGCCTGCATCGCGCTGCACGAAGCGCTGGAAGAGGTGACATCCGGACAGAAACAAGGCAAAGAGGCTCCCTCGCCCGTGGCTCTGGCTATCGAGAGGATTCAAAACACGGGATAAGATTTGCCACACTTCGAGACTGAACCGCGTGGGCAAAAACGGAATTTGCCCACCCTGCGAATTCAATCGGTATAGATAAGATAGCCGGCCCTGATTTTCAGGAAGGTCTCAAGTTTTTTCCGCCAGCTACTTTTAAGAGCATCCAGGGATGAATTACTTGTGATGGCGTTGCGGACTTTGGAGGTCCCACAAAGACGGTCGAAATGGCTTGCTCTCCATTCGAGCTGATCCGGATACAACCGGCGGATTTCGTTGACGATTCTGACGCCGCTGAAATACGGCTCAAGCCGGTCGCGATCTGCGACGAGAATCCGGACGCCGTGACATTCCCGGCCCCGATATTTCGAGTTGGCGGGCGTGAAACTTACCGGTTCGAAGCGCATAGCCGGCAGGTTCAGCGCGTTGAGCCGCCCGGCCAGGACTTTCGAATCGATCCAGGGCGCTCCGAACTGCCTGAAGGGCATCTTCGTGCCCCTGGCTTCGGAGATATTCGTCCCTTCCAGCAGGCACAGGCCCGGATATATGGCTGCGGTTTC
>DQCG01000245.1:6261-10499 GCA_003533825.1 Phycisphaerales bacterium | reverse complement strand
AAATTCCTATACTATTAAATTAGGCTTTTGATTTTTTCTTACGGTTTGCCAGTCCGGCTGCTGCGAACGCCATAATCATGATGATCGAGACCGGTATCCAATTGCCCCCTCCAGTCGAATCTTCTTTGGTAGTTGCCAGAAATTCGGTCTGCAGGTTAGTAGGTTGACCTTTAACTTTACCGATTGGGGACTTAGCCGTTGTTATATCAGGTGCATTTTCGTCCGCTATCGTGTAGGCTTTCCTTTCGATCTTGAAAGGTCCTGCCACTTCGGCGGTTGCGGTGAACGGTCCAGCTATGTTTTTGGGCTCTCGCCACGAGAGCGAACATGTGCCGCCTCACCCATATTGGAAGCTATAAGTGCGGTCATACGCGCCGTCCGCGCTTTTGATATGTACCTTGGGAGCTTGTGGCCGAGCGCCGTTGCGTGTCAATACGATCTTTTCGCCGGCCCGGCCTTTCATGTCGTGTCTAAAGGAATGCGTTCCCTTTCTTCCGGAGGCATTGAGTATAGCAACAATAGGCTCGCCAATCGAAAGTGCAGCATCCTTACCCTCGGTGACGTCGAAGGCAATCTCTTCACGAAATCCGGTGCCCTTCAGCTTCCAGGATATACCTTTTTCATCCTTGCGCTCGACGGCCCAGTCATAGACGCGATATTTACCCACAGGCAGCGAAGCAATCCCCTTTTCGGGCTTGAGGACAAACAATCCATTCTCGCCGTTCGCGGAGAACTGCGTGATCGATTCGGCCAGCCGAACATCTCCAAACTTCACATCCTCGGCCCCGGTGAGTTTTATACAGGCCCCGTCACGGGCAATCTCAGGCCGATACAGAGTTCCGTCAACCTCGATGTAATTGCCTACAAAACGGGTATCCCGACTGTCTTTAGAGCCTATCCGAATACGGTCACTATTGCCCGAATCAAACGATTTATCATTAAATGTCCCATTCGCATTCTGATCGATGAGCACGCAATGCTTCTTCGTCGCCCCGACTGTGACATCCCCCTCGTACCATCCACCGGATGATGCATCCAAACTGTTGTTGGTATATTGGTAGAATCTAAAGTTCAAATGATATGTAACCGGCCCGTCTTCGACCTCAAAGATTACCTTCACAGGCCCGAAATACGCTCTTCGCTGATCCATTCGATATGCTGCGGCGGCGGTTTCATCTTCGAGGCTCCCGTTACCGTTTGAGTCGATATACAGCGAGTCATACGGCCCTTGTTTGTGGGTGCGGTCCAGTGCTACCCAGAGCCAGCCGCTCTTGACCATAGGAGTGGGCCACTTGGCAAACAACTGGCTCTGCCCCTTGAATTGCGGCAGCTTCACTCCTTCGGGCGGTTCTGAGCTTAACTGCATCACCTGAGATCCAAATTCGCCCAGTATCTGGCCGGCCTCTCGTGATGAGTGATATTGCAGCCACTGCTCATCCTGTGCCGTTAACTGCGATACCAGGAAAAGCAGTATCAATACCACTGCGAGATGAATGTAGATTCTCTTTCTCATTTTCGAAGCCTCCGAATACGACCGTTTATTTAGTTGGACGAAGAGCCGCCATTCCCCTCTCCACATATTATAAGACGTGATTCTTAGATAAATGTTACAGTTTTTTCACAATTTTTGCAATATTTTTTATCTTATAAACCCTTGCCGCACCGCCACTTTCAGACAGAATCCCTCAGTTCGGATTTCTCGTATCGGAATTTTATCCATTAATCCGGCTACAATCGGCCTTTTTCGAGCCTCCAGGTATCATTTTTATACCTAAGGTTGCACAAAATCGCACACGGAAGAAAGGATGGGCAAATCCCAGGATGAAAAAAGGCAGATTGAGCACGTAAAGACACAATCCAAATATCAGTCCTGCCAAAGCAGCCATCAATGTCAATTCGGATAAGCCCTGTCCTGATGACATAATTATCGATAAGACTATGGAGAATCCTAACGTGGAAATTAAACTAACCAGGAGCATACAAAGAGCCAGCCACAGCATAAAACGGACCGGACGGTATTTGCCTGAACACAATCGCCGGGACAAAGTAATTGCCGACAGCATTGTAAGAGCCATAAAAATTGACAAGACTAAAATTAGAGCCATCTCGCTTGAGAATTCTGTGGAGTAGGAAAAAGTTACCAAACATGCAATGACCATTACTATTACTAAAGACAATAGGAATCGGACGGCACCGTTAAACTTTGTCAAAGAATTCGCCATTAACCACAAAACTGTCACACCCACAGCCATAGAGTTGAATATAACACCGAATTCCAACTTATCAGTGGAATTCATACTGACGTATCCCAAGAAAAGCCACCACAAAAATTAACAATGATCAGAGGCGCCAGAATCAACAAGATTCGAACATTGCGATTTGCTATAGGGGCAATAAACGCGAAAATCAAAGCCAACGGTTGTCCAAAAAGAAACAGAGGGTGGATTAGAAAACTTCTCCGCCGTCCAATCGCAGCACAGGCGGGCACAAAATTGAAGCTCTAAAAAATCCCGAATAGCAAAGAAAAAAAGCAAAAAAGATTGACAACCTGATACCAATCAACTAAATATTCAAAAGTGTGAATTTATGTTTTATTGTCAATCTTTTTCTATGGGAGGTAAAGATTATGAGAACTGTATGTATTTGCACATTATTGGCAGCCCTGGTTGTCGGCGGTTGCGCATCAGGTAAGGGTGAGAGTTACTCCAGAGCGGGTTTCAATTTCGCTGAGCTTGATAAAGTGGCCATCCTCGAAGTTTCCGGGGCCGTGGCGGGCGAGACAGTTAAGAATCAGATCGGTACCTTCTTTGAAATGGAGCTGATGAAAAGAGGCTACACACCGGTAGAACGATCGCGGGTCCAGGCATTGCTCAAAGAGCAGGAGTTCCAAGCCTCCGACATTACCAGCTCTGAAAACGCCGCCAGGGCAGGACATATCCTTAATGTGCCGGCCGTAATGCTCATTAACATACCGAAGTACAAAGAAGAAATGAGCATGACGGCAAAAATGATAAACGTCGAAGACGGCGGCATTCTATGGATAGGTAACGGCTCGGGCAGCACGGGCAAAACCTTCTCCACGATTCTCGGAGCGGCGGCAGGCGCGGCCGCAGGCGCTGTCGTTGCCGGTGGCGATAGTAGCGACCGCGTGGTGGGCGGCGTTATAGGCGGCGTTCTGGGCGGCGTGGCAGGACAGGCATTGTCACCGCAACAAGAAGAGCAGGTCCAAAAGATAATTAAGAAAGTATGCGAAAGCATGCCATCCAAATTTACCGGACAACCGCAGAAATCCTAAGAAGGATTCAGTCGTTGAAACTCTGATATATCTGCCTGGAACCGTCATTTTAAGCAATTGGGGCCTATACCGAATCGCTCGGCATAGGCCCCGAGCTAATGCAAGTCCTGATATCACCGCCGTACCCGCTTTCGCAGGTGTTAACCTGCTCCTCGCAAAGAAAGCGGGCAGTATTTACTCTCCAGCAACATCTCTCGCCCGGGGCGGGATCATAGGCTGTCTTAGGAGGAACAGTGAAATGTATACCTTCTCTTCGGCGGTAATCTCATCGTAAATATGCCACCCTTGAATTTTGCCGCATTACCTTTAGTATCTGCCATAGACGAGTTTATGTGATTTTCAGCCAAACTCCGAATTGACCGAGCAGCAATTTATCCGAAAAACTCTTGCCCGTCAGTTTTCCCTACGTCCTATATGAATTAGCTGCAATTAAAGTGTTTGATTTGGAGTCTAATTATGTATAATAGTATTGTTTCAATTGCTTTTTTTGTTGTCGAACTATGGGCAATGATTATGTAAAATTAAGTGATGCGGAGCTTCTTACTCGCTATACAGCCGGGGAGGAAGCTGCGTTTCGTGAAATCGTAACCCGCTACAAAAACAGTCTTTACGCATTCCTTCGGCAATTCCTCAACCGGCATGACCTTGTTGAGGACGTATTCCAGGAAACGTTCTTACAGTTATATGCCAGCCGGGAGAGCTTCGATACAAGCCGACCTTTACGCCCGTGGCTTTTCACAATAGCCGCGAATAAAGCAAAGGATGCTCTTCGCAAATGGCAACGTACAGCCACTGTCTCGATTGGCACTATGGCCGATTCGCAGGATTTGTCATTCGATGATATGCTAAATACGGTTACTTCTGACAGCACATTGCCTTACGAAGAGCTGCAAAAGGATGAAACAGCCGCGCGTGTTGGGCAGATTATAGCGGATATGCCGGA
>DQCG01000245.1:0-6178 GCA_003533825.1 Phycisphaerales bacterium | reverse complement strand
CATCAGTTGGGAGCAAAGAGTACAAATGATTCCGCTTAATAGCGAACAGAAGCAGTTATTATTCGATCATTGTATAGGTTTGACAACCCGGGAAAAGAATGCCGAAGCTGAGGCATTAATATCCTCCAACCAGGAAGCCGCCGAAATTCATTCCAAACTCAAAGCAACCCTCGCACCACTCAGGAGCATCGATTCTGAATCCTGCCCGGATGCCCTTGCCGAGCGTACTATTTGGCGTCTTAATAGCATGGCAAATTCAAGCCAGGATCGGCTGCAGGAATTACTTGCCAGTGAGCAAAAGCGGGATGTAGCCGTCAAAAGCCGTCACTGGATGGGTTTTAGCAGAAGATTAGCCACCGCAGCGGCACTGATGATTGTAGGAAGCATTTTGTTCACCACATTCAGAGCCGTATCCGGCTATACTCGTTATCATTCTTTACGGCAGCAATGCCAGATGCAGCAGAGCAGTATCTTCCAGGGCCTGAACAATTACATTTCCGACCATGATGGTAATCCCCCGACTGTTGCAAGCGCAGCAGGGGCACCCTGGTGGAAGGTGGGCGATCAGGGCACCGAGAATCATTCCAATACCCGCCGTGTGTACCTTTTGGTAAAGAACGGATATGTCAAGCCAAGTGACTTTGTATGCCCCGCGTGTGAATACGGCGAAACCCAACCACTTACTCCCTCACAAGTTAGCAAATTAAGAGATTTCCCCAGCAGAAGATATATAACTTACAGCTTCCAAATAAGCTGCCGTCGGACCGGCAACGGTACACTATTCTGCAGAAATGTCATAATGGCGGATTGGAATCCGCTATTCGAAGAGATGCCGGAGAACTCAAAGCCATTTATTCTGCGGCTTAACAAGAAGTTATTAAGCCTGAACAGCATCAATCACAAGCGTAGTGGACAAAACATCTTGTTTGGCGACGGCCGTGTTGAGTTTCTGAAAACACGCTTTATCGGCACCGATGATATCTTCACTCTGCAGGACACCGATATATATCATGGCTGTGAGGCTCCTTCCCACAAGAACGACTTCTTTCTTGCTCCATAGGGTTCGCCCGGAGTATAAGCCCGGTTCGCGAATCATATTCGTATCGTATAAATTCCGTTGCGTTTAGAAATACGAGCCGTATCTTTTTACAAAATCAACAAACCATTACAATCGTTGACCGGTACGTTCACTGGATTTTAAGCGGCAGCCATACGCTTTGTGGTTTTGTCGGATATGTACTTTACTTCAGCAGGCCGTAGTCTGCTAATGTCTGTTCGAGAACAGTTTTTTTGTCCTCTTCCAGTGGCGTCATAGGAAGTCGCAATTCTTCCGAAGCCATGTTCAGCATCGCCACGGCGGCCTTGATAGGTATGGGATTCGTGGCCAAAGTAAGCATCCCCTTGCTCAGTGCAAACAACTTTTTGTGCCATTTAAGGGCTGAGACAAAATCCCCGTTCAGGATCAAATCCGTCATAGCTTTGACATCCACCGGCACAATGTTCGCCACTACGCTGATCACGCCCTTGCCGCCAACCGAGGCTAACGGCAGTGTTAGGGAATCATCGCCCGAAATAATGGTTATATCGCATCGAGTCGCAATTTCGCTTGCCTGGTCCAGACTGCCCGTAGCCTCTTTGATTGCGACAATGTTTTCAAGTTCAGCCAACCGCGCAATAGTCTCCGGCGTCATACCGGCTCCGCATCTGCCCGGTATGTTGTAAAGCACGACCGGCAGGTCAACATCTTCGGCTATCGCCTTAAAATGCTGGTAAAAGCCTTCCTGCATGGGTTTGTTATAGTATGGCCCGACCTGCAGCGTGGCATCGGCCCCTACTTTTCGTGCATATGCGGTCAGCTCAATTGCCTCGGCAGTGCTGTTTGCGCCGGCCCCTGCGATTACGGGTACTTGTCCGCCCACAACCTTGACAACTCTTTCGATTACCTTTTTGTGCTCGTCGTAACTTAAGGTTGGCGACTCACCAGTCGTCCCAACCGGCACTATACCATCTATGCCGCTCTCCATTTGGAATTCGATCAGCTCGTCGAGGGTTTCAAAATCTATTTCACCATCCTGGAAAGGCGTAATCAACGCTACCATTGCTCCTGTGAACATTCTTAATCTCCTAATCTCATGGATAGTCCATAGTTTGCAGCCTATTCACTATGAACTCACAACTACAAACTGAATTTATCTATCAATTTTATCATCTCGGCGGTTGCCGGCCCGATTCCTGCAAACATTGCTCTTGCTACGATGCTATGGCCGATATTGAACTCGCAAAGGCCTTTTATACGTGCTACTTCGGCAATATTACGATACGTCAGACCGTGGCCTGCATGAACCATCAGTTTATTCTCCATTGCGAGTTCTTTGCCGTCTTCCAACATGGCCAGCCGTTTCTTGATTGCTCTTTTACCGACGGCATTCGCGTACATGCCGGTGTGCAATTCGACGGCATCGCAGCCGGTCTGTGCCGAAGCCATTATTTGCTCATTGTCCGGTGCGATAAAAGTGCTCACCAAAATGCGCTTTTTGTGCATTCTTTTCACAACGTCTGCAAGGCGTTTTTTGTACCGAACGCAATCCAGGCCGCCTTCGGTGGTCAGCTCGGCCCGTTTTTCCGGTACTAAGGTCACCTGGTCCGGCTTAATCTCCTCGGCGATTTTAACGATGGATTCGGCCATGCACATTTCCAGATTCAGCTTGCACGCGACGGTTTGCTTGAGCAGCCGAACATCCCGGTCGCAAATGTGCCGTCTGTCCTGGCGCAGATGAACGGTAATTCCGTTTGCGCCGGCCAGCTCGCATTGCACCGCCGCCCAGACCGGGTCCGGCTCATCGGTCAGACGGGCCTGCCTGATAGTTGCTACGTGGTCGATATTGACATTTAGTACAGCCATTTTATTGCCCTCGATTTAACTGCTGGATTATATCACTGCGCAGTTTCAACACAAGCAAATTAAGACAGTAAAAATTTCGATATTTCTACTATGACTTGCTAATTCGCATTTTTCCGCTTAATATGATACCTGCTCTGGCTGAAGGAAGTTGCTGTGATAGTACCGGTTGCATTAACTGTTTTCGATGGATTTGGATTTATGGCCACCCGTTTATGCAGGATTGACAGGTGCAACTAAAAGGCAAAAACAAGCAATCGATAATTCACGGTAGAAAACGATGAAAGTAAAGTTAAACTGGGCTACTCGGATCACGATCTTTCGGATACTGCTGATCATCCCGTTTGTCAGCTTTATGTTGAAGATAAACGATCCCGTTCTTAGCGAAACCGCCCGGACCGCCATGCGTTATGTGTCGATTCTGCTTTTTCTGATAATGGCGATTAGTGATAGCGTCGACGGCTATTTGGCTCGCAGGAAAAATCAGATTACAAAACTCGGCGCGTTTCTCGACCCTATTGCAGACAAACTACTTATAACCAGTGCATGTCTGTTGTTAGCCTCGCAGCGGGGCCAGGTTGAGAATTTTCTGCTGCCTCCGACGGTTGTCGTGCTGATCATCGGCAAAGACCTGTTTTTGTTGATTGGTTTTGTAATTGTTTATTTAATTACGTCAAGGATTCACATCGCCCCCGTTTTCATTGGCAAGCTCGCTACTACTTTGCAGTTGTCGATGGTAGCGGGAATTCTGATTGGTCCAGAGGCTTCAACTATACTGACGGGCTGGATTTGGTTCTTGCGGATTCTCTGGTGGTCGGCCGCGGGTACCGCCATTTTAGTAACGCTTATTTACATACGCGATGGAAGTCGTTATATTGAAGCGTATGAGCAGAACCTTGCGAACAAAAACGAGAATTTAGAGTAACAACTAAAAACCCTGGTCGAAAACAAATCCCAGCTATAATGGTAGTTGTTTTTAATTGTTGCTTTAAGCCCTTAACTGAGGATGTTTAGGTGACAACAGAATTTAGCGAAATACCGGAAGTTCTGGAGGAGCTTCGCCGCGGCAATATGATTGTGCTTGTCGATGCGGAGGACCGTGAGAACGAAGGTGACCTGGTATGCGCCGCCGAGAAGGTAACGCCCCAGATTATCAACTTCATGGCCAAATTCGGCCGCGGCCTTATTTGCCTGCCGCTTACGCCGGAGAAATGCGATACACTCGGCCTGTATCCACAGACAGTTGATAATACGGCCCGCTTCGGAACGGCCTTTACCGTCAGTATCGATGCCGCCGAAGGCATAAACACAGGTATCAGTGCTGCGGACAGGGCAAAGACGATTCAGGCGGCGATTGCCGATAAGGCCAGGCCGGGAGACCTTGCCCGTCCCGGACATATATTTCCACTCCGCTCACGCGAGGGTGGAGTGCTGGTGCGGGCGGGACAGACCGAGGGAACAATTGACTTGATGCGCCTAGCGGGCATGAAAACAGCCGGCGTAATCTGCGAAATTATGAACGAAGACGGCTCGATGGCGCGGGTGCCGGAACTGTTGAAATTCTGCGAAAAGCACAAACTGAAAATCGCTTCGATCGCCAAACTAATAGAATATCGCCTCCAGCGTGAGAGCCAGATCAAACGCCTCGAATGCGTCAATCTGCCCACTGACTACGGGGAATTTACACTGATCGCCTATGAAAGCGTTACTTCAGCCGAGCCTCATCTGGCATTATGCAAAGGAGATGTCGGCCGGCTCGACGAAAATGGCAAGCCCATCGAGCATAATGAACCGCTGCTCGTGCGGGTGCATTCCGAATGTATGACAGGCGATTTATTTCATTCACAGCGATGCGAATGCGGCTACCAGATGGTCACGGCGATGAAAATGATCGAGCAGGCCGGCAAAGGCGCCTTGATTTATTTGCGGCAGGAAGGCAGGGGCATCGGCCTTGCGAACAAACTGCATGCCTATAAGCTTCAGGAGCAGGGCCTTGATACGGTCGACGCCAATCTGAAGTTGGGCTTTATGGCAGACAAACGAGATTATGGAATTGGCGCTCAAATCTGTCGTGACCTGGGACTACGGGAAATAAAAATTTTGACCAACAATCCCAAAAAGATTAGTCGCCTTGAGGTTTACGGCATAAAGATTATCGAGCAGATTCCGCTAAAAGCCGAACCGGGAGAGCATAACATCAACTATTTGAGAACAAAAAAGCACCGCCTCGGCCATTTGCTTGATGAGGATTTATAGCTCCTTAAAGCTTTCCTCATTATCGCCAGCGGCGTGTGAGAATTTCTGTTTTTAATTATTGAAAATGAGAATGAAATTAATATATATCATATTCCCGGCATTTTTTCTTTTACTTTTGATTACCAATACCGGTTGTGAGCAACCGAAACCACCTACCGACAGCACCGTTACGACCGATAACATTATCGGCATGCTCTCTTTATACACCCTTTATACCCCTGTTAAAATCGACATCATGCCTTTGACTGAGTTTACCAGTGCGAACGATACGCAGCGGCCGAAAATAAATGTTTACGTCAGCTTGCTCGATCCATACGGCTCCCAGATAAAGTCACCGGGAAAGTTTCGCTTCGAGTTGTACGAGTATATACAACGCTCGGCTGAGCCGAAGGGAAAAAGGGCTATTATTTGGCCGGACGTCGATTTAACCAACCCGGTTAAAAATAATGACTACTGGCGGGATTTCCTGCGGGCTTACGTATTCAGTTTGCCTTACGAACAAGCAGGCAACCAGGATTATATACTACAGGTAACGTGCCTTTGCCCAAACGGCAAGCGCCTTTCAACCGAATTCACACTCAGACAAACTAAATAACCTCTTTCCCGGCCCTATTTCAATATCGCAAGCCTTTTTTCAATTCTCATTTTTTTATTTGACAACAAAATAGCTAAATTGGTATAAATAGGCTAAGGATGCCGGGTTTTTTTTGCTCTTAGCCGGGAATTTGCTGCCCTTGATATCAATTCCAGGGCAATTATTTTAACAAACAATTATATAATCTTGCGTAAAATCTTATAGGTCGTTTTTTTATATAAACTGTTTTGGAAGAGGGCTTTTATGAATAGAAAAGGGTTCACTTGATTTATTTGTGTTATGGAATTGGCCGAAATAACTGACATTGTGGCCAATAGCAGAATTCAATTGAGTTAAGTCGCAGAGCGACTGATTGTAAGGAGAAAGTAAGATGAGTAAGATTCAAAGTTTGACTATGATTGTTTTTATGCTCTCGGTTACCAATGCCT